>NZ_JAWQJF010000121.1:0-17291 GCF_033447055.1 Sedimentibacter sp. | reverse complement strand
CTATTTTTAACATATCATTCTCCATGAATAAAATAATTACTTATATGATTATATCATATAAGTAATGCTTACAGAACATCCTACTTGACAATTTTTAACAAATAAAAATACCCCGAAGGGTATTTATTTATAAATATTTTTTCAATGCTTCAACTTTATCTGTTTTTTCCCAAGGAAGGTCAAGATCACTTCTTCCAAAGTGGCCATACGCTGCAATCTGCTGGTAAATAGGTCTTCTCAATTGGAAATTATTAATTATTGCTGCAGGTCTTAAATCAAAATTTTCTGCAATTACCTGTTCGATTTTTTCTTCAGCAATTTTATTTGTTCCAAAAGTTTCAACCATTACTGAAACCGGCTTTGCAATTCCTATGGCATACGCAAGTTGTACTTCACATTTGTCAGCCAAACCTGCTGCAACAATATTCTTTGCAATATATCTTGCTGCATATGCTGCTGAACGGTCAACCTTTGTTGAATCTTTTCCGGAAAATGCTCCGCCGCCATGTCTTGAATACCCGCCATATGTATCAACAATAATTTTTCTTCCTGTCAATCCCGAATCGCCCTGAGGTCCGCCTATAACAAATCTTCCTGTTGGATTTACGTAATATTTTGTATTCTCATCCAAAAGTTCTGCAGGGACAGTAGTGTTAATTACAAATTCTTTAATATCTTTTTCAATAGTTTTTCTTTCAACATCCGGATTGTGTTGAGTTGAAACAACAATTGTATCTACCCTTACAGGTTTATTGTCATGATACTCGATAGTTACCTGTGTTTTGCCGTCCGGTCTTAAATAATTAATTGTTTTGTTTTTTCTGACTTCTGCTAATTTAAGAGCAAGTTTGTGCGCTAATGATATTGGCATTGGCATTAATTCAGGTGTTTCATTGCATGCAAATCCAAACATCATACCCTGATCACCCGCACCAATCATATTATTTGTATCCAACTGATCTTTTTTATATTCTTCTGCTTCATTTACTCCCATCGCTATATCTTGTGACTGCTCTTCAATTGAATTAAGTACCGCACATGTTTTATAGTCAAAGCCATATTCTGCATTATCATAGCCGATATTTTGAATAATTTTTCTTACTATTTTTGGAATGTCAATATAGCAATTTGTGCTTATTTCTCCTGCTACTAATACAAAGCCTGTTTTAGTAATTGTTTCACAAGCAACTCTGCCATTTGGATCTTGTTCCATTACTGCATCTAAAATACCGTCTGATATTTGGTCACACATTTTATCGGGATGACCTTCTGTAACAGATTCAGATGTAAATAACCATTTTTTCATCTTTTATCCCTTTCTTTTATTGATATAATTATTACAAAAAACAAAAAACTCTTCAACAGAAGAGGCCATGCCTACATAACCTCATCTTTCGGAAATCCGTGGGAATTGGCACCTTGAATATACAGGCTGCCGGGTTTCATAGGGCCTCGTCCCTCCACCACTCTTGATAAGGAGTATCATTATTTACCTTATGCTAGCACATTTTTTTTTCAAAGTCAATATGTAAGAATATTATTTTTATAATTTATTTACCAATTTGTTACAATTAATTACAATAAGCTTAATGATATTTTAAATAGGGAACTTCTCTTCTATAAATACGTCTATAGTAGTGTCTTTAAATTAACTCTTAATTGCTAGAATTTACTAGTCTAATTGAATAAATTCATGTTAGCTAATACGATTTATGTGTTATAATGATAAAGACAAAAACCAGAAGGGAATGATAATATGATAATTAAAAAAATCGCGGCTTTTTCTGCAGCCATTGCACTGATGTTAAGTGTTTCAGCTTATGCTAACAGTCTTTATACTGTTTATGACTTATCAGAAGAAACAAGGCTCTCAACAGGCATTACATATGAAAAAACAGAAAAATACACATCCTCAGGATGGATGAATATTAATGTGATACGAGTAGATTTAAACGATGAATACACAGAAGTTAACCCTATAAAAAATGAAGGCGGAGTTTCAAACAGAACACCCCTAAGCTCTATGATTAAATCATCAGGTGCTGTTGCAGCAGTAAACGGAGACTTTTTTTACATGGGAGACCCTACATATACTTACGGTGCATTGATTGCAGACGGAAATTTAATAACTTCACCTCTTCCATACAGCGATGGTTATCCCACGGTTTCAAGACTGTTAGACGGAACAGTTAATATTTCCGTATGGAATCCTAAAATAACTCTTTACGGCTCTGACAGCACAGAATTTAATGTTATTGTAATGAATAAAACATCATCATTAGATTGGGGTCCTACAATACTTACAACCGACTGGAACAAAACTTCCCCTGGCTATACAAACAAAGACATTGTTGAAGTTGTAGTTGTTGACGGTACAGTATCTGAAATTAGAAAAAATCAACCTTCAACAATAATACCGGTAAACGGATATGTTATTGCAAGTTCAAATGCAACGACTATGAACCAAATGCTTTCTTCATTCATGGTTGGTCAGCCTGTATCTTTAAACATAGAGCTTGATTACAGCCCTGAAGATGTTGATTGGGCATTTGGAGCACTTAATTATTTAGTAAAAGATGGACAATTAAATAATGTAAGCAGTCAGGCGCTCGGAACAAATCCAAGAACTGCAATTGGTTACAACAAAGATAATTCTGAAATGATAATGGTTACAATTGACGGAAGAAACAAAAATTATGTTGGAGTTAAACAGACTGAACTTGCTCAAATAATGCTTGAACTTGGAGCATACAATGCAGTAAATATGGATGGAGGAGGATCAACAACCATGGGTGTTGACTTCTTAAAAAATTCAAACGTTACAGTTGTTAACATACCTTCAGACGGAAAAGAAAGAAAAATTGCATCAGGGGTAGGCGTATTTAATACTTCTCCGGAAAGCAACACTGTTAACACTGTAGAAATTGCTTCAAATAATAATGTTGTGTTCAATAATACAGAAGTTGCTCTTAATCTGAAATTTTTCAATGAATTTTACACACCTTTAATTATTAATACAAATGATGTTAATTTTACTGTATCACCATCATATGCAGGGAAAGTTGTAAACAACGTATTTTATCCAAGTAAGACAGGCAAGGCAGTAATAACAGCAAGTGTTGGCAGTGCAGAGGGTAAGGCTGAAATTGAAGTTTTAGAAACTCCTGTAGCTCTAAATTTTAGTACAGACACACTAACATTAGGTTTTGGAGATACTTATAACTTAGGCGATGCCCTTGGTATTGACAAAGATGGAAAATCAGGGGCCATACCGGCAAAATACATTACATTTTCCTACAGAAACAGGGTTGGAAAAGTTGAAAACGGCATATTCACTGCCGGGGAAACAAGCAATACAGGAGCAATAACAGCAACCTTTGGTGATGCTGTAAAGCATATTCAAGTTAAAGTTGGCTACAGATATAAAACATTGTTCCGCTTTGAAGATTTGGAAAATTTAAAATTAAACTTATATCCTGAAGTTTCTGATGGTAAAATATCTATATCAAAGGATTTTGTGAAAGAAGGATCCAATGCATTAAAGCTTGATTATGATTTTACAAAAATGACTGATCAAAGCATTGCCTTTGTAGAGTTTGGCAATAACGGTGAAGGAATTAAGTTGGAAGATAAGCCGGAAGCTATTGGAATGTGGATTTACGGTGATGAAAAAAATCATTGGCTGAGAACCAGAATTACAGATGCTTACGGTAACCAAGTGAAATTAACTTTTGAAGATGAAGTGAACTTCAACGGATGGAAATGGGTTGAAGCTGCCATTCCTGAAGAAACTGCCTATCCAATAACATTGAATAACATTTATCTTGCTGAAATTAATGAAACAAGAAAAGATGCAGGAACCATTTACATTGACAACTTAAGAATTTTGTACGAACCAAAAGATAAAGAGCTTGGATTAAGAGCCGAAACACAATTTGTTGACTCTATAAAAACAATGAGAGTATCTGACTATTTGGAAAAACTCATTGTTACTTCCTCAAAAGGAAAAATAGTTACATCGGATGAAAAAAATAATGGAAGTATAATATATTTTGATGGAATAATTTCAAACGGCACAATGAATGCAGATAACACTACTATGTGGAACAACATAAAAAGCATGGCTGGCTTCGAGGATAAAGTACTTGTGTTGTCCCTAAACAGCGATTTAGATCACATAAATGACCAGCGTGAAGTGAAAATATTAAAGAAAATTCTCGAAAAAGCTTCAGAAAACAACCAAGTATTCGTAGTGTACAAAGGTAGTAAAGAAAATACAATTGTGGAAAATGAAATAAGATATATTACTTATGACGACAGCTTTGAACTTGGAGTAACAGACGAAGGTACAGCATATAAAAATTGACATTAATCAAGCATTTGTGTTATTATTGTGATTAATTGGGTATAAATTAATCAATAACTAAGGATTATGTCAAGGAGGAGTTATGTGGAAAGAATTTAAGCAATTTGCATTTAAAGGAAATGTTTTAGATTTAGCAGTAGGCGTTATAATGGGCGGTGCATTCGGCAAAATTGTAACATCAGTAGTAAATGATCTTATTATGCCTATATTGGGAGCTATGATGGCCGGCAGGGATTTCAAATCATTGAAATATGTTTTAAGTCCTGCTATAATGGATGGAGATGTTGTTGTTAAGGCTGAAGCAGCAATTATGTACGGCAATTTCATTCAAAACGTTGTTGATTTCTTAATTGTTGCTTTATCGATTTTCTTATTTGTCAAGTTAATCAACAAATCTAAAGAAAAATTCAAAAAACAAGAAGTACCTGCTCCTGCTGCTCCAAAAGGGCCTACTCAAGAAGAACTGCTTGCTGAAATAAGAGATTTGCTAAAAGAAAAATAAACACAGTAAAAAATTATTGGAGGAAATTAAATCATGAGTTTATATACAGAATGGACTGAAAATTTAAAAGGTATTGCTACTCAAGAAGAATACCAAACTTTTTTTAATGAATATATGGCAAAGGAAACAGAGTGCTACAGAAATATTCTTCAAACAAAAAATCCCGTTGTTGAAGGCACTATCAAAGATTTAGCAGAAAAAAGCAATATGACAAGCATGCAGTTTATCGGTTTTTTAGACGGTGCTAACACAAGTTTTAAAGAAGAAGTTGGTTTGGATGATTTAACTGAAGATTCAGAAATAAAAGTTGAATTTGATTTCGAAAAATTGTTGTGGAACATGCATGATTCCAAGGCTGAATGGCTGTACGGAATGAATGAATGGAGCAACATTTTTGATGATGAAAAAAGAAAACAAATCAAGAAGGATTTCAACCGTTCAAAAATTGTTGTAAAAGGTGAAAAAATCGGAAGAAATGATCCATGTCCATGCGGTTCAGGAAAAAAATACAAAAAGTGCTGTGGTAAATAAAACAAATAACTTAAGCAGTACCGAGGGTATTATGAATAAGACAAAAGGTTTAACCTTTGGAATATTAGCAGCGTTTATTTATGGTTTTACCCCTATATTGGGAAAGTTGACATACCTGGAAGGAAGTAATGCTATATCTCTAACATTTTATAGAAACTTCCTTTCTATTCCACTTCTTTTTGTAGTATTAAAATATAATAATATTCCCATTGCCATTAACAAAACTGAAACCAAAAAGCTTGCAATACTTGGGGCGATGGGTTCTACACTGACAGCTCTCACTCTATACGGAGCATATAATTACATTTCTGTAGGAATGACTACGACAATTCATTACATATATCCAGTCCTTGTAACTATTGCATGCATATTAATATTCAAAGAAAAAATCAGCAAAGAAAAAACTATTGCTTTAATACTTTCAACTATCGGAGTTATGATGTTTTTTGAAGGAGATTTCAGCATCATAGGAGTATCTCTGGCACTAATATCAGGCATAGTTTATGCTGTCCACATATTATTTATTGATAAAAGCGGCCTTAATGCCATGTATCCATTTAAAATCACTTTTTATGCTGCCATATTCTCTTCTTTATATCTTTTCATATTTGGTGTGGCAAGCAATAATCTTGTGTTTAAAATGTCTCTCACAGGATGGTTTTTTACTTTCCTGGTAGCTTTCTTTGTATCGTTTTTAGCAAATACATTTATACCTATAGGTGTTAAAAATGTTGGTCCTACAGTAACGTCCATTGTTGGGATGTTTGAACCCATAACAAGCATCATACTGGGGATGCTGTTTTTAAATGAGCCGGTAACAAGACGAAATGTACTTGCATGTATTCTTATTTTAATGGGCGTATTAATTGTTACACTTGCAAAAGGAAAAAGGGCAGATATAAAAAGCAAGTAATTATAAGAATCTGTTAAGTTAAATAACTTAACAGATTCTTTGATTTTTTATTAATATAACAAAATACTTTTTAAAACAGTCCCTTTATTTTTCCGTCAACATCAACATCAATATTTTCTGCAGCCGGCACTTTTGGAAGTCCCGGCATTTTCATTATATCTCCGGTAAGTGCAACTAAAAATCCTGCTCCTGCTGATATTGTAATGTCTCTTATTGTAATTTTAAATCCTGTTGGTCTACCAAATACTTTTGGATCATCTGTCAATGAATACTGATTCTTAGCCATGCAAATAGGTAAATCTCCAAATCCCAATTTCTCAAAATTTGCAATTTCCTTGCTTGCTTTTGATGAAAAGTCAACATCATCTGCCCCATAAACTTTTGTTGCAATTGCCTTGATTTTTTCTTTTATAGAAAAATCTAAATCGTAAGCAAATTCCATGTTGCTCTCTTTATCTGTAAGTCTTAAAACTTCTTCAGCAAGCTGTATTCCGCCCTCACTGCCTTTGCCCCAAACTTCTGAAAGTGCTACATTTACTCCAAGTTCTTTGCATTTGTCTTTTATTAAATCAAGCTCTTTATCAGTATCTGTTGGGAATTTATTAATTGCAACTACTGCCGGAAGCTTGAATACCTGTGTTATATTTTCAACGTGCTTCAAAAGATTTGGAAGTCCTTTTTCCAGGGCTTCAAGGTTTTCTAATCCTAAATTTGCTTTTGCAACTCCTCCGTTGTGTTTTAAAGCTTTTACAGTTGCAACTATAACTACTGCGCTTGGTATTAAACCAGTTTTACGGCACTTTATGTCTATAAATTTTTCTGCTCCCAGGTCGGCCCCAAACCCTGCCTCTGTAATTGTATAATCAGAAATTTTGCTGGCCATTTTTGTGGCAATAACACTGTTGCAACCATGTGCTATGTTTGCAAAAGGTCCTCCGTGAATGAATGCCGGTGTACCTTCCAAAGTCTGAACTAAATTTGGTTTTAAAGCATCTTTTAAAAGTGCTGCCATTGCTCCATGTGCTTTCAATTGACCTGCAGTAACCGGTAATCCGTCTCTTGTATAGGCTACTATTATTTTAGATAGATTTTCTTTTAATTCTGTAATATCATTTGAAAGGCAGAATATCGCCATAACTTCTGAAGCAACAGTAATATCAAAACCGTCTTCTCTAACCACACCTTCAGTCTTTCCACCAAGTCCGTCCACAATGTGCCTCAGTTGTCTGTCATTCATGTCAACAGCTCTTCTCCACACTATTCTTCTTGTATCTATGTTGAGTTCATTACCTTGGTGTATATGATTGTCAATCATTGCTGCCAATAAATTGTTAGCAGCTCCTATAGCATGAAAATCACCGGTAAAATGAAGATTTATATCTTCCATTGGGACAACTTGAGCATATCCTCCTCCGGCTGCTCCACCTTTTACTCCGAATACAGGCCCTAAAGATGGTTCGCGAAGCGCAATGATTGTTTTCTTCCCAAGCTTTGAAAGAGCATCTCCCAAACCTATTGTAGTCGTAGTTTTTCCTTCTCCTGCAGGTGTTGGATTAATTGCAGTAACAAGTATGAGTTTAGCTTCTTCATTATTTTTCAATTCATTTTGCAAGTATCTGTAATCAATTTTTGCTTTGTATTTTCCATAATTTTCAACGTATTGATCTGGTATTTCTATTTTATTAGCTATATTATTGATTACTACCATTTTTGCCTGCTGTGCAATTTCTATGTCGCTTAAAAATTTCTCAGTCATAAAGCCTCCTTATATTTCCTTAATCGTTAGTTTTGATGCCATTATATCATTAAGAGACTTATGTTTCAAGAGTTTAACTTTATGCTAATGAACAAGGGTTTTAAATTTTAGGTATCGACATATATTTCATTATGTGTTATTATATGAAAAATTGAATATGTAACAGAGTAGATAAGATGCGTTAAGTGTTAAGGGATGGGATGTCGCCCTTGAACGAAAGACTATGTCTGCGGTATCTTGTCGCTTCCGCTGTATTAGAGAAAGGCTGTAGCCTTATTCTCCTATATTGTGCGGAGGTATTGCTTTGCTCAAGAAGGAGGATAACATGAGAAGTAATACTGATACACAAAAATTCACATCATTGACGATTGTGAGAGCTGGGCTTTTTATATCAATGAGCTTAGTATTAAAAGTTATGTTTGAAATTTATATACCGCTGGCAGGAATACCTGCACTGCGAATAAATTTCGCATCAATTCCACTTATGCTGTCAGGCATAATCTTAGGTCCCACAGCCGGTCTTATAGCCGGTGCGGCAGCTGATATCATTAATTTTATGGTTAAGCCGGGTGGACCATTTTTCCCGGGCTTCACACTTGTAAGCGCATTAAGCGGTTTTATTCCAGGGATTATTTATAAATATATAAAGAGAGATATTAATTTCAACTTGCTGAATACAATATTTATATCTTTATTGTCTGTTGGGTTTGTTTCAGTTTTCATTTATAATGGATTGTTGACATTTGACAACGGCATTATGTATGACGGTAAGCCATTAAGTTTATTGTACATTGTTGGCTTTTTGGTATTGGTTGGCGCATATTTGTTGATCCCGATTAAATTGACCTCTTCAACCAATGACTTGAATATGAATAAAATTGTGTTTACAACAAGCGTAACTCAACTGATTACGTCAATTATATTAAACACTTACTTTTTATCAGTTTTGTATGGCAAGGGATTCATGATATTCCTGCCAGCCAGAATATTGACAAATTTCTTCATGATACCATTGTATTCAATAATCATAGCATCAATATTGAATGCGTTAAAAGGAAGATTTATTATAAAATAAAATTAGGGGCCGTTGCATTAGTGATTATTATCGTATCATTCTTCGGGCTTAAGCCCGAAGAATCTCATGATTTCAACAGATGAGATCCTTCGCTAACGCTCAGGATGACATGAATATGCTTAATATAACAGTCCTCTTCATTTTTTACTTGATTTTATTAATGCTGTCTGCTGCCATCTTTCCTGTTGAAAAGGCTGCTTGAATGTTAAAGCCTCCGGTGTCCCCGTCATAATCTATAACTTCCCCTGCAAAATAAAGATTAGGCACTATTTTAGATTCCATTGTTTTAGAATTAATTTGATCTGTTGATACGCCCCCTTTAGTTACCATGGCAATGTTAAAATCCCCGAGCTTTTCAACTTTCAAAGCGTAATTAGATATAATCTCTATTAATTTTTTTCTGCTGTTTTTATCCAGCTGGCTGCAAATTGTGCTATCATCAACACCAGACAATTCCATAATCTTATCTATGAAGCGCTTTGGAATGTCAAATTGTTTTAAAACTGTTTTCACATTAAGCTTTCCAGAACCGGAAATTGTGTCTTCAAAATACTTTTTAAATTCTTCTGAATTTGAAAATTGAGTAAAATTAATTTTTAATATATCTCCCTTTTCTATGTATCTGGAATTATTTAAAATCACAGGGCCTGAAATATTAACATGGGTAAAGAGCAAGTCTCCGTTAAATTCATTTATTTTTTTATTGTTTCTCCATAAAGTTATTTTTATATTTTCAAAAGATATGCCGGACAAGTCCTTAAATTTATAATTTTCAACATATACCGGAACAAGAGCTTGTTTTGGTTCTACAATTCTATGTCCCATACTCCTAGCAAAAGAATATCCGTCCCCGGTGGACCCTGTATTTGAATATGATTTTCCTCCGGCAGTTATTATTAACTTTTCACTTGCATAGGAATTTTTTGATGTTTTAATAAAAAACATTTTATTATTTTCATCAAAAGTTATTTTTTCCGCTGATTCATTAAAGATAATTTCTGCATTATTTTCACTGCAGCTCTTCACAAGTGCATCAACTATGTCGGAAGCTTTGAATGAGCTTGGAAAAACTTTATTGTCTTCTCTTATTGTGCTTGGAACTCCATGTTTTTCAAAAAATTCCATTGCATCTTTATTTGTAAAGTTATAAAGGGCAGCCTTAACAAATCTGCCCTTGTCCCCGTATTTTTTTATGAACTCACTCATTTCGCAATTATTTGTATAATTGCATTGTCCTGCCCCTGATATAAGCAGTTTTTTTCCGGCACTTGAATTTTTCTCAAGAAGCAGAACTTTTTTATTTTTAATTGAAAGCGCACTGAAAAGTCCTGCAACTCCTGCTCCTATTACTATAACATCATACTTCATCTATATATTTTTTCCTTCTGGTTCAACATTTTCTTCAATTTTTATTTCGTCAGTTTCTTCGATATCTTCTGTTTCTTCAATTTCATCTGAGTTTTTTATTTCATAAATTTCTTTCATTTTTTCAATATTCATCGTTGCTTGAACAAAATATTCTGTCCCATTATCATTTGTATATGTTCCTTTAAAAGTTATTTCATTTTTTTCTTCATCGACAACAAAATTTGAATACTTATTTTTATTATCAAGGTTCAATTCTTTCTCGCTGGAAATTATGAAATTATAAAGTACAAAATTATTTGAACTTGGTTTTTGGATTAGTACCGTTGTTGTTTCAGGTAGTAAATAAATATCTTCATTAGATTCAAATGTCCCTGCAATATTTTTGTTTTCAACATCAAACACTTTCTTTTCAGATTTATTTTCACCATTTTCTATTATAATATATTTGTTTTCTAAAAGCCACTTCCAACTGCCGTTCTTGTCAAATGAAGCTCCATCTATTAGCACAGGTTCATTTTGCCCAACTTCCCACATAAATATTTGATTGAAGTTATCTCCGTAACCAACAGTGCAAAACAAAATACAGCTTTCCATTGATTGGATTATTTCAATTTCTCTGTAACTGTCATCCAATACATTTTTGCTTTCATTCAAATATGCTAAAATGCTGTTTTTGTCAGTTTTTTCTGAATTAAACTTAGGTATATCAACACTTTCTACAATGTCAAGCTTTGTTTCTGCTTCTTGTAGCTTAGAAATTACCAATTCATTGTTTTTTGCCAAATTTAAATAATCTTTTTCCATTTTTTCCAGTTCAGTCTTTGTACTTTCTAACTCTTTTTTTAAATTTTCATTTTCTTTTTTTATTTCATCTGAATTTATTATGCCTTCATACTCAGCCGGACCCACTCCTGTTTCTTGAGATGCAGGCAGTTTTGTGCATCCAAATGCAATAAAAGCTGTTGCTAAAATCATCAATAAAATCATGGTTGTTTTTTTCATTTTATCATCTCCATTCTTTGTCTGAGGAGCAAAAAAGCATCTGTTCCCAGATGCTTTTGCTTATTGTACCATTATGCTTGCTGCCACATATTCTCCGCCCTGGGAAATAGCAGTACTCAATATGCTTTCTCCTTCTTCTATGTCCTTTAAATATTTTGTTTCTCCTGATGTATTAAATATTTTTGTGTTGCTTGTAATGTTCAGGTAAATTAGCTCTGTTTGTCCATTTTCCTTAATATTTTGCATCATTATAAGTTTGTCATCATCGTTTATGAATATTACTTTTCCCGTAAAATTCTTTGTAGTCTGCAGTTCCGAAGCTTCCATTGTAACTATTTCATCACCGGATGTATTGACACTTACATTATATCCTAATCGCAAATCATAAATTGTTGCATTTTTACTTCCAATAGTAATTATTACATTGTTGCTCACTGTATACTGCTTCACATTGCCATCTTCATCAGCAATTTTAATTTTATTGTCAGTTGCGATTAATATTTCCTTAATGGTTCCACTCATTTCAGCTTCTGTAGCAATGGTGTTTATACCTATCATTTCATCATATTCCGTTGTCACCGTTACTTCGTCTCCAACTCTCACCTGGTCGAAGCTTGATTCATCATCATTTCTTGTTATTTCAACATCATTATCAAATACGAATGTTTTAAGAATACCATCTTCAGTTTTTATTGATAATTTAATTGGATAGTTGGCATAATCAATTGCAGTTATTGTGCCGTCATAATGTTTAATTCTGCTTATGGAATTTATTTGATTAACTTTATCATCCTCTAAAAGCAAAGTTATTTCGTCGTCTTCATCAAGATATTTTAATTCCGTTTTTTTGCCGTCAAGATAAATATTTATTCCTGAAGGTACATCAAATGTCTGTATATCATCATCTTCATCTGTTATTGTGATTTTTGCAGGTGATATGTAAGCAACATATTCAATGATTCCCTTTACAACTTCTGTGGAACTGTCAGCCTCTAAGTGTACTGCAACTCTTGCATCATTTATTTTACATGTTACAAGCATGTCCTCTTCTAAGTCATCAACATCTGCAGTCTTGCCATTTAGAATTATTTCTGTATCATCATTTATTTTTACTATGCTTTCTACTTCATTATCATTTTTAACATATATGTAAGATTCTGCCGTACCTGCTGAAACTTCCGTTATCATTCCGCTTAAAGAAGTTGTTGGCTGATAATCATCAAAATCAGGACAAACATCATTGTCTTGTACATAATCATATGCCTTGTCCAGCAATGTAGCAATTTCAGCTCTTGTTATGTTTGCAGAAGGATTTATATTTTTATTGCTGTCACCCTGCAGTATATCTTTATCATACATTATATAAATGTATGGCCTTGCTGAAGTAGATATTTCTGCTGCATCAGCAAATGGAAGTGTATATACTTTTAAATTCTGAGCTTCATCCCCCAGCATCATGGCCTTTGTTAGAAGTACAGCTATTTCTTCTCTGCTTGCATCCTGGAAAATAGTTTTCTTTGAAAACATATCCTCGATTCCTTGTTCCGATACAACACCAAGTTCAATTATAACTGACAAATATTCAAAAGCCCATTCATTGTATAATGTATTAGGCATGTCTTCTAAAACAGGTTTGTATTTTTCTATAATTTCATCACGTATATCATCATCAATATCATAGAGTCTGGATATCATAACTAAAGACTCCAAAACAGTTACATTATTGTCAGGTTTAAATGTACCATTGTCATATCCTGAAACCAATCCATTTGCAGCAACTCTTTCAATATAGCTTTTTGCCCAGTGAGTTGATATATCAGTAAACGCAACAGCATTAACAGTAATTGTTAACATAAGAGAAAGCACAACTGTTAGCAACAGTATTTTATCTAATATTTTATTTCTCATAATACCTCCTACCCATCCATATTTTAATAAATTATACCATAATTGCATTGGTTCTGCAATTAAATTATTGATTTAGCAACTTATATGGTCGAAAAATAGGGTTAGGGCTATTGACTTTCTGAAATAATATGATAGATTTTAATCATGGAAATTAAGAATGGGGGTTTATATGCTATTAATTTTAAATAAAAATGCAGATACGTCAGAAATAAATATAATTAAAGAAAAAATTTATAAAATGGGATTTGAAGTCAATGAAATAAAGGAAATTAATTATCATATTCTTAGCATCATAGGTGATACCACCAAAATAGACCCTAGAATATTTGAAGTATATACAGCTATAGATAAGGTCATTTTTGTTCAAGAACCATATAAGAAAGCGAACAGACTTTTTCATCCCAACAATACAGAAATTAATATAAGCAATAAAATAATAGGTGGAAATAAAATTTCTATAATTGCAGGACCATGCTCTGTAGAAAGCCATGAACAAATTATAACCATCGCTAAAGCACTCCAAATGTCAGGAGCAAATTTTTTAAGAGGCGGAGCTTTCAAGCCAAGAACTTCTCCATACAGTTTTCAAGGCTTGAAAATGGAAGGACTTGAACTTTTAAAATACGCCAAACAAGAAACCGGCCTTCCAATTGTAACTGAAATAATGTCAACAGATTATTTGGATGATTATATAGAAAACGTTGATATCATCCAAGTTGGTGCAAGAAACATGCAAAATTACGAACTTCTGAAAGAATTAGGGAAAATTAATAAACCAATACTATTAAAAAGAGGACTTTCTTCAACGATAGAAGAACTTCTTATGTCCGCTGAATATATACTGTTAGGAGGCAATGACAATGTAATTTTATGTGAACGTGGAATACGAACTTTTGAAAATTATACACGAAACACATTAGATTTAAGTGCTATACCTGCAATAAAAAAATTAAGTCATTTGCCGATTATTGTTGATCCAAGTCATGCTACAGGAATGTGGTGGATGGTTGAACCAATGGCTTTGGCTGCAGTGGCTGCAGGAGCAGACGGATTGATGATTGAAGTTCACAATGACCCTGAAAATGCTTTGTCCGATGGAAATCAATCAATAAAACCAGAGAAATTCAAACAACTCATGGAAAAATTAAAATTAATTGCTCAAGCTGTAGGAAGAGAAATGTAACTAATAAAAAGCAGGATGGTTAAAAATGGAATTAGATAAAGCAAGAATTGAAATAAATACAATAGACAAAGAAATGGTAAAACTTCTAGAAAAAAGATTTAACCTTGTATTGCAGATAGGTCAATATAAAAAGGATAATAGCATTCCTGTTTATGATGAAGTGAGAGAGAAAAAAGTTATTGAAAGCTGTGTAAATAACCTAGAAAATAACATGTATTCACAACACATTGAAGCAATTTACAAACAAATAATGAACACATGCAAAGAATTAGAAAAGTAAATATAAATAATTTCCCGGGAAACAAATCTTGGATGTTTAAAGTAAAAGTTTAAGTAAATTATTAAGGACTGATTGCTCAGTCCTTTGTTTTTTATTTTTCAGATGATTTTTCCTTTGCAAGCTCAAATTCTTCTTGAATTTTTAATGAAGGTTCATCTGTCATTTTCGATACTGCATATATGAATATACAAGAAACTATAAATGCAGGCAACAGTTCATACACTCCGAAAATTCCTCCCATTGGCTTAAGAACAAGTTTCCATATGAACACCATTATTCCGCCTGAAAGCATTCCTGCAATAGCTCCTTCTCTTGTTGTTCTTTTCCAAAACAAAGAGAATATTGTTATAGGTCCAAATGTAGCTCCAAATCCTGCCCAAGCAAAGGATACTATTGTAAATATTACACTATTTTCATCAAGTGCTATTACTATTCCTATTATAGATATCAAAACTAATATAATTCTAGATACATTCATAACTTGTTTATCTGTTGCATCTTTCTTAATTAAATGCTGATAAATATTTTTTGAAAATGCAGAAGCGGCTATTAACAAATATGAATCTGATGAACTTATAGTTGCTGCTAATATGCCTGCCATTACAAAACCCGCCAAAGCAGAAGGAAGCAATTTTGATGAAAGAACAATAAAAATGCTTTCAGATTCGCTGTATGTCAGAAGTTCTGTAGGGAAAAGAGATCTTCCTATTATTCCTAAAGCAACAGCAGCTCCAAGGGAAATTATAACCCATACAGTTGCAATGCGTCTTGACTGAGTTAGTTCTCCTGCATCTCTTATAGCCATGAATCTGAGCAATACTTGAGGCATTCCAAAATAACCAAGCCCCCACGCCAAGGTAGATAATATTGTATACAACCCATATTCCCCAGCCTCACCAAATTGAGGCACTCCATTGATAATTTGTTGACTTCCGTCTACTACAGTTGGAGAAGCTATACCAAAAAACTCAAAAAATCCAGGAATCGATTTTGCATTTTCAACAACAGCTAGTACACCGCCTGCAACAGAAGTTCCAACTATCAATATCGTTAAGAGCGCAAATATCATTACAAATGCCTGCATAGTATCTGAAGCAGTTTCTGCCAGAAAGCCACCGATATAAGTATAAAACAATACAAACGCAGCACCCGCTATCATCATATGCTGGTATTTAAATCCAAATAATGTGTTAAAAAGTTTCCCAACAGTAACAAAACAACTTGAAGCATAAACAGTGAAAAATACCAAAATAAAAATTGCTGAAATAGTCATTATTACTTTATTTTTTTCTTTAAAACGATTGCTAAAAAAATCAGGAAGCGTTATAGAATCACCTGCAATAACAGAATAACTGTGAAGTCTTTTTGCTACAAACAGCCAATTTAAATATGTTCCTGCGGCAAGACCTATAGCCGTCCAAACTGCATCGCTAAGACCATACCAGTATGCTACGCCAGGAAGACCCATTAAAAGCCATCCGCTCATATCAGATGCTTCTGCACTCATAGCTGTAACTAATGGACCGAGTGATCTACCACCTAAAAAATAGTTTTCACTGCTTTCGTTAGCACGTTTTGCAAAGTACAATCCTATACCTAAAACAACAGCCATGTAAATTATCATTGAAATAAAAATTTGAAATGTGTCTCCTTTCATTAGCGAACCCCCTATAATAGTTACTACCATAATATTTTTGTAATTATATTTTTGTAATTATATTTTTGTAATTATATTTTTGTAATTATATTTTTGTAATTATATTTTTGTAATTATATTTTTACTGATAATAATTATAAACAATACAGTAAATACAAGTATAAATGCAACTTTACATTTAGTCAAGAATAAATAATAACTTTTTTTCATAAACAGGAACATTGCTTTTTCAGCAAAGTGCATGATTTCGCTGATTACATGAGTTTTTGTATGCAAAACAAAAGCAAATATGCATTATAATACATATTCGCTTACATACAATTTAATTAACCTATTAATTTATTTATTACTTCCTTGACTGTTGTCATTTTATCTATGGTACCTAAATTTGCACCCGAAAAAATAAGACCGTCTTTTCCCTGAACTGAATCTATTAATCCTTTTGATATACAGTATGGTATATTTAAGGGATCACAATTTGGCATACACTGAAAACATTTATTTACAACACATCTATTCTTCATTGAATTCATAAGAAAATTTGTAGGAATTGCCCTAGCAGGCATTCCAACAGGACTTTTTATTATTATTGGATCGTCATTTTTCGCATTAATATATGCAAGTTTAAAATTTTCATGGGCATCACATTCAACAGTTGGAACAAAAACGCTTGAGAGCTGAAATCCATCGTCACCTGCAGCTTTAAGTTCGAATATATATTCTTTTGTTATTGTACCTCCGGCAGCTATT
>NZ_JAWQJF010000120.1:0-7038 GCF_033447055.1 Sedimentibacter sp. | reverse complement strand
TAATAGTTAATAAATAAAAAAATGAAATTTCCAAAAAATAATAAATTTTTTAAAATTTACAAAATAATATTTGTAATTTATATGTTTTAGTAGTATAATGAGAAGTTAATAATAATAAAATGAGGATGATAAGATTAATGAAAATTGAAAATGTAATTTTGAATGAAAACATTCAAAAAGCTTTACAAGAAATGGGATTTGAAGAAAGTACCCAAATACAGCAAGAAGCAATACCGGTAATACTGGAAGGAAACGATATAATAGGACAATCAAATACTGGTACAGGAAAAACAGCAGCTTTCGGGATACCCATACTTGAAAAAATAGATAGAAAAATAAAATTTCCACAAGCATTAGTATTGTTGCCGACAAGAGAATTAGCCGTACAGGTAGCAAATGAATTCAGAAAAATCGGAAAATACATGGATGGTATTAAAACGGTTACTGTTTACGGCGGCGCAGATATAAGAATGCAAATTAATAAACTTAAAGAAGGAGCACAAATTATTGTAGGAACTCCTGGGAGAGTTATAGATTTAATAGACAGAAATGTTATAAAACTTGAAGAACTGAAAATTACTGTTTTGGATGAAGCTGATGAAATGTTAAAAATGGGCTTCAGAGAAGACATTGAATTAATACTTAGCAAAGTAGATCATGTTACTCAAACACTTCTATTTTCTGCAACGATACCTGATGATATGAAAAAAATCATAAAAAAGTTTCTTAAAAGTCCAGTTTCAATAAAAACTTTAAGAGAAGGTATAACAGCAAAGGAAGTAAAACAAAGTTATTTTTTAGTTAAGCAATCGGATAAACTTGAGGCTTTAGCGAGACTTATTGATACTTATACACCTAGATTAACTTTGGTTTTCTGCAATACAAAAAAATCAGTAGATGACTTGTATGATCAGTTAATTGAAAAAGGTTATAATTGTGATAAAATTCATGGTGATGTAAAACAATCACAAAGAATTGATACTTTAACTAAATTTAACAATGGTCTTATTGACATATTAATTGCTACGGATGTTGCAGCGAGAGGCTTAGATATAAAGGAAGTTGAAGTTGTTATAAACTATGAAGTTCCATCTAAGGAAGATTACTATGTTCACCGTATAGGCAGAACAGGCAGAGCAGGTAAAGAAGGTGCATCATTCACTTTAGTAGCTGCTAGAGAAATGAAAAAAATCGAAAATATAGAAAAATATACTAAAAAAGCTATTCGCAAAAGATCAATTCCTACTGTTGATAAAGTTAATGAAGTAAAACAAGATAAATTTATCAGAGGTATTGTTGATGTTATAGAAAAAGGTGAATTAGGCGAAAACAGAGTTTTGGCAGAAAAACTGTTAGAGAAAGGCTTTGATGCGGAAACACTTATAGCTGCAATGATTAAGAAACTTGTAAAGTTTGACTTGTCTGAAGAAAAAGATTTAAACGATATAATTCCTGAAAGAAAGAAATCTGTAAAAGGCGGAGCTAAAAATCTTGAAAATACAGTTAGATTCCATGTAAGTCTTGGTAAGAAACAAGGAATCAGACCTGGAGATATTTTAGGTGCTGTGGCAGGGGAATGTGGCATTTCGGGTTCAGATATAGGAGAAATAGAAGTATTGGAAAATTACTCATTCTTCAATGCTGCTTCTGAACATCAAAACCGTATAATCGACAGAATGGAAGGCGCTCAAATAAAAGGAAAAGATGTTATAGTAGAATTGTCTAAAGAAAAGAAATCCTCAAGACCTGCAAGAGGAAAAACCGAAGAATATAAGCCAATGTGGCAAAGAAATAAGCCTAGGAAAAAATATTAAAAAATTGTTGACAAAAGTAAAATGCAAGTAATATAATTATGAAAATAAACTGTGATGGATCGAGTAAGACAGACACAGCAATCAGAGAGGGAAGCCTAGGCTGGAAGTTTCCCATGCATGACTGTTTGAAAACTAATCCGGAGTTAAACTTGAAAGCGCAAGTGTAAGAGTTTGGTATGGATGCCTTAAATCCCTTGAGAAGCAACTAAGGTGGAACCACGAATTTTATCTCGTCCTTAAACAATAATATGTTTAACGACGAGATTTTATATTTTATATTATATATTATGGAGGAGATAAAATGATTAAATTAACGATGCCTGATAACAGCATTAGAGAATATGAAGATGGAATACAAGCTATAGACGTTGCAAAAAGCATTAGTGACGGCTTTGCAAGAAGCGTTGTAGGTGCTATTTACAATGGAGTTACTATAGGACTTAAAGATGTAATTAAAGAGGATGGAAGTATAAAATTCCTGAAATTTGAAGATAAAGAAGGAAAGCATATTTTCTGGCATACTTCATCACATATTTTAGCTCAAGCTGTAAAACAACTGTGGCCGGAAGCAAAGCTTGCAATAGGTCCAGCAATTGAGAATGGATTCTATTATGACATTGATTTGGAATACAGATTGGTTCAAGAAGACTTTGAAAAAATAGAAGCCGAAATGAAGAAAATAGTAAAAGAAGGATTTGAACTTGAACGCTTTGAACTTCCAAGAGCAGAAGCTATAAAATTTATGGAAGAAAAACAAGAGCCATATAAAGTTGAATTAATTCAAGATTTGCCGGAAGATGCAGTTATTTCTTTCTACAAACAAGGAGATTTTGTTGATCTTTGCGCAGGACCTCATCTTGAATCGACAAAAAAACCAAAAGCTGTAAAATTGTTAAGTATAGCAGGAGCATATTGGAGAGGGAATGAAAACAATAAAATGCTTCAAAGAATCTATGGAATAACATTTGAAAAAGCAAAAGAATTAGAAGAATATGTTAAAATGATGGAAGAAGCAAAAAAGCGTGACCACAGAAAGCTTGGAAAAGAATTAGATTTGTTCTTTATGTCTGAAGAAGGACCTGGATTCCCATTCTTCCTTCCAAAAGGAGTGGTAGTTAAAAATGAGTTGCTTAGATATTGGAGAGAAGTACATAAAAAAGCAGGTTATGTAGAAATTGAAACACCATTAATATTAAGCAAACACCTTTGGGAAAATTCAGGACATTGGGACCATTACAAAGATAACATGTACACAGTTAAAATAGATGAGGAAGATTTCTGTATTAAGCCTATGAACTGTCCTGGAGGAATGATGGTTTATAAAAATTCTATGCATTCTTACAAGGATTTCCCAATTAAAGCAGCGGAAATAGGAAGAGTACACAGGCATGAATTATCAGGAGCTCTTCATGGCTTGATGAGAGTGCGCGCTTTCACTCAAGATGATGCTCATATATTCATGCTTCCTGAACAAATAAAGGATGAAATTAAGGATGTTGCAAACTTAATAGATGGAATGTATAAAACATTTGGATTCACTTACCACGTTGAACTATCAACAAGGCCTGATGATTTCTTAGGAGAATTAGAAGATTGGGATATGGCAGAAAATTCATTAAAAGAAGCTCTTGAAGAGCTCGGCCTTAATTATATAATAAATGAAGGCGACGGAGCATTCTATGGACCTAAGATAGATTTTCACTTAAATGATTGTATAGGTAGAACTTGGCAATGTGGAACAATACAATTGGATTATCAAATGCCACAGCGCTTTGAACTTGAATATACAGGTGCAGATGGACAAAAACATAGACCAATAATGATTCACAGAGTTGCATTTGGAAGCATTGAAAGATTCTTTGGAATACTTATTGAACAATTTGCAGGAGCATTCCCAACATGGCTTGCACCGGTTCAAGTTAAAGTACTTCCTATATCAGATAAATTTAATGACTATGCAGAACAAGTTAAAAAAGAGCTTGATGCAATGAATATTAGAGTTGAATTAGACACTAGAGCCGAAAAAATCGGCTATAAAATCAGAGAAGCTCAAATGGAAAAAATTCCTTTCATGTTTGTTGTAGGAGAAAAAGAAGTAGAAAGCAACACTGTTTCTGTAAGAGAAAGACAACAAGGCGACTTGGGAAGCATGAGTTTAGAAGACGTTGGAAATATAATTTTAAACAAAATATTATCTAGAGAAAATGATTCACCTCAATTAGTATAATAGACTGGTTAATTTATTCGCATCATTCTGAAATAAGCGATGAATCTCATAAATGTATTGAAAAGATGAGACTCTTCGGCTATACTTCAGAATGATAATATCTAGATGGACAATGTAATAAATAAGATATCGCATAAGTTGTAAAGCGGTATCTTTTTTATGTTGTAAATACATAGAGAAATAGTTATAATTAGAATAACTACATAAAGAAAGGACAAACAAGTTGAATAATAGAGTGGTATATGCAGATGTATTAAGAATTTTTGCAACATTTTCAGTTGTTCTTTTACATGTAGCAGCGAGTAATTGGAGTTTTGTAGGACTTGAATCTTTTGAATGGAATGTATTTAATTTTTATGACAGTTTGGTAAGATTTGGGGTTCCTATTTTTGTGATGATAAGTGGTTCGTTTTTTTTGAACTTAAATAAAGCCTTAAGTTATAAAGAAATTTACAAAAAATATATACTTAAAATTCTTATTGCGTATTTTTCGTGGTCTTTGCTTTATGCTTTATATTCAAATATTACTAATTATGATTCGTTTAATATTGACATATTTATAAAAGAGCTAATATTTGGTCATTATCATATGTGGTATTTATTTATGCTCATAGGGTTATATATAATTACACAGCTATTAAGGAAAATTGTTGCAGATAAAAATGCAACAGAGTATTTTCTTTTGCTTTCAATATTGTTTACCTTTACAATACCTGCAGTAATAAAAATATTCAATTTAGAGAATTTGGAATTATTAATTAATAAAATTGATTTTCATTTTACATTAGGCTATGTGGGATATTATGTAGGTGGACATTATCTTTATACATATGGAATAAGAGAAGGGTATAGGAAGTATATCTATATATTAGGTATTATCAGCATAATTAGCACAATGTTTTTTACAGACATTATTTCAATAATAAGAGGAGAGGCAAGCAGTATATTTTACAGCTACTTTTCACCAACAGTAATGGTTGCCAGTATATCAGTATTCATATTCTTTAAATATGAAGTTTCAAAAATAAATTTCAGCGAAAAAAGTTTAAAAATTATAGAAATTTTATCTTCTTGCTCGTTTGGAATTTATTTAGTGCATGATTTTTTTAATATATTATTTTCAAAATTAGGAATTAATACAATGACTTTTAATCCAGTTATATCAGTTCCTATAATAGCTATTTCTGTTTATTTTTTTAGTTTTTCAGTAAGTTACATAATAAGCAAGATACCTGTTTTAAAAAAAATATTATAAGTACAAAGCAAGTATTATATAAATTTAGAACACATTTAATAGTAAAATTAGAGAGAAAAATTTTAGGAGGCAATAATGAGCAAAGCATATTCGGGAGACATACAATATCATATTAATATGAAAAATGGAGACGTGGGAAAGTATGTAATTTTACCGGGTGATCCAAAAAGATGTGCAAAGATTGCTGAGCATTTTGATAACCCGGTATTAGTAGCAGACCACAGAGAATTTGTAACATATACAGGCTATTTGGACGGAGTAAAAGTAAGCGTAACTTCAACAGGCATAGGAGGTCCTTCCGCAGCAATTGCATTAGAAGAGTTGTCTAATATAGGAGCTGATACGTTCATCCGCGTAGGAACAAGCGGTGGCATGGATATAAATGTAATGGGAGGAGATTTAGTTATTGCATCAGGAGCAATTCGTATGGAAGGAACAGGCAGAGAATATGCGCCAATGGAATTTCCAGCAGTTGCAAATTACGAAGTTATGAATGCTCTTGTGAAAGCTTCCAAGGATTTAAACAAGAAATATCATGTGGGAATAGTTCAGTGCAAAGATTCATATTACGGACAACATGAGCCGGAAACAAAACCTGTGGGATACGAATTAACTAACAAGTGGGATGCATGGTTAAAACTTGGTGCTTTAGCCTCAGAAATGGAATCATCTGCTTTGTTTATTGTAGGAGCTTACAGAAGAGTAAGAGTGGGATCTATATTAAACGTTGTTGCCAATCAAGAAAGAAGAAAATTGGGAATGGATGACCCTCAAGAACATGATACTGAAGCTGCAATAGTAACTGCAATACAAGCTATCAGAAACCTAATAAAAGAAGATAAAAAGTAATATTAAAAGAACATTTGAACTAGCGGTTCAAATGTTCTTTTCTATTTAGTATTTATGTTAATAAATTCAGCTTTTAATTTGGAATATATTATTTTTTGACTTCTATATAATCCATAGTATCCAGATAACATGTAGCTTACAGCACAAGCAATTGCATAAAGCAAAAGTCCGTCAGTACCAAACAGTTCAATGCTTAGAATAATTGAAGCGATAGGAGCGTTTACTACTCCGCAGAACAATGCAACAAGACCTATTGTTGCAGAAAATCCAGGATCAATTCCTAAAAGGCCACCAGCGAAGCAGCCGAATGTTGAACCGATGAAAAACGTCGGAACAATTTCCCCGCCTTTAAATCCTGTTCCGATGGTTATGGCAGTAAATATTATTTTTAAAAGAAAAGCTTCGGGTTTAACAGTACCGCTGATTGCATTTTCAATTATGTTTATTCCTGCACCGTTATAATCATTTGTTTTAAAAATCAATGTAAGAAAAATTACTATTAAACCGCCTACAAAACATCGAATATAAATGTTCTTTATTTTTGCTTCCATGAAGTGTTCTGTTTTTCTCATAGAAACACAAAACACTATACTTAAAAATGCACAAAGAGCAGAAAGTATAACTGTCATAAAAATTGATTTGTAAGAAAGTTCAGGTATGTAATTTAAAATATAATGCACCGGTTTAACACCAAAATGTAATGAAACTCCATATGCAACCAATGATGATACCAGACAGGGAACAAGGCTGGAATAATAAATAACGCCAATGCTTATAACTTCCATTGCAAACAGCGTAGCCGTGAGTGGAGTTCCAAACAAAGCTGAAAATACACTGCTCATGCCGCAAAGTATTATTAAATGCATGTCCTTTTCATCAAGATGAAAAAATTC
>NZ_JAWQJF010000119.1:0-21218 GCF_033447055.1 Sedimentibacter sp. | reverse complement strand
ATTTTTTGTTGCTATAATTATAATGTTTTCAGTTGGAAGCATTATCGGGCTTTCATACTTTCAAATGGAAGACATATTGAATAGCCAATTAGAGACCAGACTATTTAATATAGCTTATTACACGGCAGAAGATAAGCAGGTAAAGGATGCATTGGCAGAAAATAATAATCAAGAGTTAAATTTAAATGAACATATTGAAAAAATCAGGGTAAAAACAAATGTTGATTTTATTGTTGTATTTGATATGAATGGAATAAGGCTTACTCATCCTAATGAAGAGAACATAGGCAAGAAATTTCGAGGAGGGGATGAGATAAGAGTATTAACAACGGGAGAAGAATATATTTCAAAAGCTGTAGGTACTCTTGGAATTTCAATCAGGGCATTTTCACCTATTTTTCAAGATGGACAACAGATTGGTGCAGTAAGTGTAGGAAGTACAGTTAATGAAATTAATAAAGAAAAAAATGAAAAAATGGGGCAGTTCATACCATTTGTAATAATTGGTTTTTTATTAGGTATGTACTGTGCTTTTGTTTTATCAACGATTATTAAGGATGAAATCTTAGGCTTAGAACCAAAAGAAATTACTTTGATGTTTAAAGAAAAGAATGCAATACTTGAAAATGTTAAAGAAGGAATAATAACTTTAAATGAAAAAGGAAATCTTATTCAATATAACAAAGAAGCAGCAAGGATATTAAGATTGACAGACATGGATATAAATAGAAATATAAATGAATTTTTTCTTGAAAATGATGTTTTTGAATTATTGGGGACAGACAAATTAACAGAGAACTTGGAAGTTAAAATAAGACCTGGAGTTACTATCTTATGTAAATATAATGTTTTGAAAAATGATAAGAATCAGGTTATAGGGCAGGTAGTTAATTTTAGAGACTTGACAGAAATTAAAAAAATGGCGGAAGAGCTTACAGGAATTAAAAAAATGGCTTGGTCTCTAAGGGCACAGAATCATGAATTTATGAATAAGTTACATACAATATCAGGCTTGATTCAATTGGAAGAATATGGCGAAGCAATAAAATATATATCTAAAACTGCAAAAAGGAATGAAGTAACTGAAGTTACTACAAGCAAAATTAAAAATGCTTCCATAGAGGCATTGCTTTTAGCAAAGTATTATAAAGCTGAAGAATTAAGAATAAAATTAGAAATTGACAATCAATCGATTTTAAATAAATTACCGGAACTATTAAGTGAGGAAGACTTGGGTTCTTTACTCGGAAATTTGATTGAAAATTCTTTTGATGCTGTAAATGTAGATGGTACAGGAAAAGTGTTTGTTAAATTATCTGAAAATGATGAGAACTTAATTATTGAAATAAAGGATAATGGCCCAGGTATACCTGTTGAAATAAGGGAAAAAATATATGAACCCAGATTTACTACAAAATTAGGCCAAAGGGGATATGGGATGAGTATTGTTAAGAGTATTGTGGACAATGCTAATGGAGAAATTATTTTATCTGTAGATAATGGAACTTCATGGTATATAAAAATACCTATGCAAGGCGGTGAAAATATATGATTCAGGTTATGATAGTTGAAGATGATCCCATGGTTAGAGATATAAATTCTAAATTTTTAAAAAAACTGCCTGAATTTCATCTGGCGAAAGCTGTTGCTAGTCTTACGGAAGCTCAAGAATTTACAAACAAAAATAAAGTGGATTTAATATTATTGGATATTTATTTGCCGAAGGAAAATGGAATTGATTTTCTGAAGCTGCTTAGAAAAGAAGAAATGAAAATTGATGTAATTCTTATAACAGCAGATAAAACAAGTATCATGATACAAGAAGCATTTCGCTACGGAGCAGTAGACTATTTAATCAAACCATTTACATTTGAAAGATTTAAGGAAGCTTTGACAAATTATATAGAAAGATACCACAGTTTCAATAACTCTGATACTATTGAACAGAATGAGCTTGATAAATATATTTCAAAAAATGGAGCGTTTGAAGAAGAAAATTGTGGTGCTGAAAGTGAATTTGTAAAAGGTATCAATAAATATACTTACAAACTAATATGGCAGGAAATTGAAAAATCCGAGAACGAATATAAAACTGCAGAAGAGGTTTCAGAAATATCCGGAGTTGCAAGGGTTACAGTAAGAAGATATCTTGAACATATGGAGAAGGAAGGAAAAGTTAAAAAATTAATCGAATACAGAAAAATAGGAAGACCACAGCATAAATATAAAATTATAACTAAATAGAAAAATTCATCAAAGTTAAAAGTCTTAATAAATGATTACAATCATTATTGAGGCTTTTTTGTATGCATAATATTGTTAAAAAAAGAGCAAAATAAATTTAAAGAGTAAAACTATTTTAAAATAACAAAATATATACTGTTTAATGTTGAAATGATAATATAAAAATACAAAATTAATATTAGAGAGCGAGGAAAACGATTTGAATTATTTCGAAGAAAGTTTAAAACTTCATGAAAAACACAAAGGTAAAATAGAAGTTGTATCCAAGATAAAAGTTGAAACTAGGGATGACTTAAGTTTAGCATATACTCCGGGAGTTGCTGAACCTTGCATGAAAATTCATGATGACGAGGAAAATGTATATAAATATACATCTAAAGGCAATATTGTTGCAGTAGTAACTGATGGAACTGCTGTATTAGGGTTAGGAGATATAGGTCCAAAGGCTGCACTTCCTGTAATGGAAGGAAAGTCAATTTTATTTAAAGAGTTTGCTAATGTTGATGCTTTTCCAATATGCCTGGATACTAAAAATGTTGATGAAATAGTTAATATAGTAAAAATGATTTCTCCGGGTATTGGCGGGATAAATCTTGAAGATATTGGAGCACCAAGATGCTTTGAAATTGAGGAAAAGTTGAAAAAAATATTAGATATTCCTGTATTTCATGATGACCAACATGGAACAGCAATAGTAGTTCTTGCAGGTTTAATTAATGCTTTAAAAATTGTAAATAAAAAAATTTAAGATTTAAAAATAGTAATAAATGGAGCAGGTGCAGCTGGAACAGCTATTTCAAACTTATTGATAGCTGCGGGAGCAAAAAATATAATAGTTTGCGACAGAACAGGTGCTATATATAAAGACAGGGAAAAAATGAACGATGCAAAATTATTGCTTGCACAAACAACAAATCTTGAAAGTATTAAAGGAAATCTTGCTGATGTGCTTGTAGAAGCAGATGTATTCATTGGTGTTTCATCAGCTGATGCATTAAAACCTGAAATGGTTCGCACAATGAATAAAGATTCCATTATACTTGCAATGGCAAATCCTACTCCGGAAATTATGCCTGATTTAGCTAAACAAGCAGGTGCAAGAGTAATTGGAACTGGTCGTTCTGACTTTCCAAATCAAATTAACAATGTTCTGGTATTCCCTGGCGTATTCAGAGGAGCTTTAGATGTCAGAGCCAGTGAGATAAACGTAGAAATGAAACTTGCAGCTGCTTATGCTATTGCAGGTTATATTGATGAAAAAGATTTAAATGAAGATAATATAATTCCAAGTGCATTGGATAAGGGTGTTGCAAAAGTTGTAGCTAAAGCTATTGCAGAAGCAGCAAAAAAATCAGGTGTGGCTAGAATATAAATTTAGTTATTAAAATACAAATTAAATTTTATATAAAAATTCCTAGGAGGAAAATTATGAAAGACTACAAAATAATGGGAATAAACCTTCCGATTTATTTCACATTGCTCGTTATACTTTTAATTGCAATTATTTTTGATGTACTGCCTGGAGGCATGATTGGAGCTTTTGTATTTATGATGCTTATTGGATCTCTTCTTGATGTAATAGGTAATAATACACCTATTGTCAAGACATTCTTTGGAGGAGGACCAATTGTCATAATATTCGGTTCAGCTGCACTGGTATATTTCAGCATACTTCCTGAATCTGTTACTGATACTGTAACAACATTCATGAAGGGTGGCGGGTTCCTTGATTTTTATATTGCTGCACTTATAACAGGTTCAATACTTGGAATGAGCAGAAAACTTCTTGTAAAGGCTGCTGTAAGATACTTTCCAACTATTATTGGAGGAGTAGCAGTGTCTCTTGTTTTTGTTTCATTAGGAGGTATGCTCTTTGGTCAATCTCCGGCAGAATCTATGGCGTATATCGGTATTCCTATAATGGGAGGCGGTATGGGTGCGGGAGCTGTCCCTATAGCAGAAGTATTCTCAAAAGGACTTGGTGTTCCTTCAGAAACTATACTATCAAAACTTGTTCCTGCTGTAGCACTAGGAAATGCAATGGCAATTGTTTTCGGAGGACTGTTAGACAAACTTGGTAAAGTAAGACCAGAACTTAGCGGAAATGGTAAGCTTATGGAAATCGGAGAAGATGATCTTATAGAAAAAGTAAATAATGACGAACCCCTTTCTATTGCAGACTATAGTATTGGTATAGCAATAGCATGTACTTTCTTCGCTTTCGGCAATATTGTGGGCTATGTACTTGACACATATGCAGGACTTGATATCCATCCTTATGCATGGATGATTATCTCTGTTGGATTAGCAAAAGCTTTCAATTTATTACCTAGCAAATTTGAAAAAGCTTGTGCTAACTGGTATAAATTTGTAGCTACAAATTGGACATCTGCGCTTCTAGTGGGCATTGGTATAGCATATACAGATTTAGGTCAGGTTATCGCAGCGTTCTCACCAACTTTCTTGGTTCTTGTATTCCTAGTAGTATTAGGCGCTGTAGTTGGTACAGCAGTTGTTGGAAAAATGGTTGGCTTCTATCCTATTGAAGCTGCTATTACTGCAGGCTTATGTATGGCTAACATGGGCGGAACTGGAGACGTTGCAGTTTTAACTGCTGCACATAGAATGGAGCTTATGCCTTTTGCTCAAATTTCATCAAGATTAGGTGGGGCATTCATTATCCTCCTTGCAACATTCCTTGTACCGATTATATTTGGATAAAATAACTACAATAAGCTCACCTTCTTGAGGTGGGCTTTGTTGTATTATGTGACTTCTGGATTTCCTGCTACAATGGGGACTGTCCCCATTGCACCAAAGAACAAACGAACTAGAAAAGGATGGTACAATTCATAAATGGAAATAAAAAAGAAAGCAGTAGCTGGAACGTTAGAGTCCAGTGATATATATGTTCAGGTAGAGCCAAATGAAAACGGCATAGAACTTGAACTTGAGTCGGTTGTGTATAACCAGTTTGGTGAAGAAATCGAAAAAACAGTCAGAGAAGTATTGAATGACTTCGACGTAAAAAATGTAAAAATACAATTAAAAGACAGAGGGGCTGTAGAATGTGCAATTCGTGCAAGGGTAGAAACAGCCTTAAAAAGAGCAGAAGGGATGAATAACTGATGAGAAGAAGTATGCTATTTATGCCAGGAAACAATGCAGGAATGTTATTAAATGCAGATGCGCTTGGAGCTGACAGCATTATTTTAGATTTAGAAGATGCAGTTTCCCCTAAAGAAAAAGATTCTGCCCGCATACTTGTAAGAAATGCATTGAAATTTCTTAATTATAGGAATTGTGAAGTTATCATAAGAATTAATTCAATAGATACAGAATTTTGGAAACATGATTTAAATGAAATCATACCTATGAAGCCGGACATGATTATGGTGCCAAAGGTAAATTGTGCAAAAGATGTTCAAATAGTTGCTGATTATATACAGTCTGTTGAAAAAATGCATAACATAGAAAAACCTACAGCAATCATGCCGCTTATTGAAACTGCTATGGGAGTTGAAAATGCTTTTGAAATAGCTAAGTCTTGTGAAAGAGTGAAAGCAATTTTCTTAGGCGGAGAAGATTTAACTGCAGATTTGCGTTGCAAGCGCACTAAAAAAGGTGACGAAATATTTTACAGCCGAGGAAGAATGGTTGTTGCAGCAAGAGCAGCAAATATTGCTGTTTATGATACACCGTTCACTGATGTAAAAGATGAAGCAGGATTAAAATTAGATTCTGAATTTGCCAAGGGCCTTGGTTTTACAGGAAAAGCTGTAATTTCTCCAAGACACGTTATGTCTGTGAATGAAGTGTTCAGCCCTTCAAAAGAAGAAATAGAATATGCATATGAAGTCATGGAAATAATAAAAGTTGCAAAAGAGCAGGGCAAGGGTGCAATTTCTTTGAGGGGAAAGATGATTGATGCGCCTATAGTTGAAAGAGCAAGACAAACTATAGAAATGTCTGAAGCAATGGGGGGTGAATTTTATGGGTAAGGTTGTTAATTCCTTAAATGAAGTTATAAAACTTTGTGGGTTAAAAGACGGAATGAGAATTTCTTTCCATCACCACTTGAGAAACGGTGACCATGTTATAAACATGGTAATGGAGGAAATTGCAAATGCAGGATATAGAGATATCACTGTAAATGCTAGTTCGGTTTTTGATATACATGCTCCATTAATACAACATATAAAAAATAAAGTGGTAACAGGTCTTGAAGTTAATTATATGGGGGCTGTGATAGGAAGAGAAATTTCATCAGGAATAATGGATAAACCTGTAACATTCAGAAGTCACGGGGGACGCCCAAGTGATATTGAAACCGGAAAAACTCCAATTGACATTGCTTTTATAGCAGCACCAACATCGGATAATATGGGAAATTGTTCGGGAAAATACGGCAAATCAGCTTGCGGTTCATTAGGATATACATTTGCAGATGCAATGAATGCAAAAAAGGTAGTAGTAATTACTGACAACTTAGTTGAATACCCTCTGTATGATTTTTCTATTTCAGAAACTTATGTTGACTATATAGTTAGTGTTGATAAAATTGGTAATCCCACAGGAATTGTATCAGGAACTACAAAAATTACAAAAGATCCGGTAGGATTAATGATGGCATCTTATGCAACAAAAGTTATCCAGCATTCCGGATTATTAAAAGATGGATTTTCTTTTCAAACAGGTGCCGGCGGTGCATCTCTTGCTGTTGCAAAATATTTGAAAGATTTAATGTTAGCAGAAAAAATTCAAGGAAGTTTTGGAATGGGCGGCATTACCAGCTACTTGGTTGATATGCTGGAAACTGGTTGCTTTAAAGCCCTCATGGATGTACAATGTTTTGATTTAAGAGCAGTGCAATCCATCAGAGAAAATCCAAAGCACAGAGAAGTGACTGCATCTCAATATGCAAGTCCTACATCAAAGAGCGCCATAGTTGATAATTTAGACGTGGTTATATTAGGAGCAACTCAAATTGACACAAATTTCAATGTAAATGTGCATACAGATTCAAACGGATATATTATGGGGGGTTCCGGAGGACACAGCGATACTGCTGCAGGAGCTAAACTTACTATGATTGTTGCACCTCTTAGCAGAGCGAGACTTTCAATTGTTGTAGATAAAGTGCTTTGCGTATCTACACCTGGAAATACAGTGGATGTTCTTGTTACTCAAAGAGGAATTGCTGTAAATCCTTTAAGAAATGATTTAAGGGACAAATTGAAAGAGGCCGGACTTCCTGTTGTTGATATACATGAATTAAAAGCATTGGCAGAAAGCATTACCGGAATTCCAAAGAATGTTAAGTTAGGCGATAAAACTGTTGCCAATGTCATTTATCGTGACGGAACATTGCTGGATACAATAAAAAATGTATAGGTAGGGGGACACACCTTAAAGATAGTTAGTCCTTGGAGTCAAGCTTTAAAGGAATGTTCTCGAATTAATTAAATAAAAGGTGAAATTATGGATTGTGAAAGTTTTTATGAAGATTATGGATACCCTATGAAAGGCGTTAAGCTTCAAAAATTGAAAGATTTTTTGTCAGAAGAACAATTATCATATGATGATGGCATTGAATTTACAATTAATTTTTGTGACAGCATGGGTAAAATAGCCGCTACTGGTTCATTGGAAGGAAACGTATTAAAATGCATTGCAGTTTCAGATGTTTATCAAGGGGAAGGGCTTGCGGCGAAAATTGTTACAGCCTTGATTTCTCATGGCATTGAGTGTGGTCATAATCACATGTTTTTATTTACTAAGCCTGATAATATTAATATATTCAGTGATTTGGGTTTTTACTTGATTTCAAAAACAAACAGTGCCGCACTGATGGAAAATTACAAAAATGGGATTTCTGAGTTTGTTAAAACTCTGAAATCCTATGATAATCATGATAACATGATTAATGTGGGTGCAATTGTTTTAAACTGCAATCCATTTACAAATGGTCATCTGTATTTAATTGAGACTGCAGCAAAACAATGCGACTTGCTTCACTTGTTTGTAGTTTCTGAAGATAAAAGTATATTCCCAGCAAATGTAAGATTTAAATTAGTAAAAAGCGGAGTAAAACATTTAAAAAATGTTGTTGTTCATCCCACGTCAGATTACTTGATTTCTTCTGCTACTTTTCCTACTTACTTTATTAAAGATAAATATGCAGCAGGAGATATTAATTGTCAATTGGATTTGACTATTTTTAGTGAATACTTTGCTAAAATATTAAATATTACAAAACGTTTTGTGGGAACTGAACCCTATGACAAAGTAACAGCTTCATACAACCTGCAAATGAAGAAAATTTTGAGTGAACGGGGAATTGATGTTATAGAAATTCAAAGATATCAGGAGAATGGCGTTGCAATTAGTGCTTCAGAAGTGAGAAAGTTATTTGCATGGGGGAATTACGAAAAGCTAAATGAATTAGTTCCTAAAACAACATATGATTTTTTATTATCTGAGGAAGGACAAAGAATTGCCGGACTTATAAGGGAGATAAATAAAAATGCATAGTATAGATTTGCCAGAGATACTTGGCAGCAACCATGTGTCATTGACAGAAATGCTTGATGCCAGAGAAAACAGGGTGTTTGAGCAACAAAAAATACTAACTGCCTATAACCTGCCAGTTATTTCCTTTACACTTAATATACCTGGGTCAATTAAAACATTTCCTCTTGCAGAAAAGTCATTCAAAGAGGGCAGAAATTTAATAATAAGACAGTTAGAAAGGCATAATTGCAACATAGTATATCAAAAAGAAAGAATTGAAAAAACCGGTTATGAATCCTTTTTTGCAGTGGATTTTAATCCTTATTCCTTAAAAAAACTAATGGTTGAAATTGAAAACAGCAATCCGATGGGAAGAACCTTTGATATTGATGTGTTAAAAACTAATGGTGACAAAATATCAAGACAAGATATAAATTGCAAAAATCGCACATGTCTTATATGCCGGGAACAAGCACATGTTTGTGCCAGAAGTAAAAAGCATCCCATAGAAGAAGTGTTGCATGAAACCGTGGAAATAATGTCTGATTATTTTAATCAAAAATTTGCAAATATGTGTTCTAGTTGTGCATGTCGCGCATTATTGTATGAAGTGTGCACAACGCCAAAACCAGGTCTTGTAGACAGGGCTAACAACGGCTCTCATAATGATATGGACATATATACATTTATTGATAGTTCGTCTGTACTTACTCCTTATTTTAGAGACTTTGTTTTAACAGGCATACAGTACTATCAGGATGAACCACAGCAGCTATTTGAAAGAATAAGATATCTTGGCGTGTTAGCTGAAGATGACATGCTGGCTGCCACTGGTAATGTAAATACTCACAAAGGATTAATATTTTCACTGGGTGTTATTTGTGCTGCTACAGGATATTTTTTTGCTAAAGAAATAAAATTAGATATAGACAGCATTTTAGAATTGTGCAAGAAAATGACTTGCGAAGTTATTAAAAATGATTTTAGTGAAGTCAATTTAATAAATTTAAAAACTAATGGAGAAAAATTATTTGCACAATACGGAATTACAGGAATTCGCGGAGAAGTTGCAAGTGGATTTTCATCAATCAGGAATTATGGATTGCCTGTATTAAAATCATTAATAAAACAAGGGTTTTCATTGAATGATGCAGGAGCATTGACTTTATTGAATTTAATTGCAAATGTAAAAGACACTAACATAATTTCAAGGTCAGACATAAAAACCCAGGTACATGTTCAATGTGAAATAAAAACATTAATAGAAACGCAGAAAATTGAAAATGTTCATATGGATGTTTTAAGAGAAATAGACAAACAATTTATTGATTTAAATATTAGTCCGGGGGGATGTGCAGATTTACTTGCTATAACATTTATGCTATACTTTATAGAGAATAAAGTAAATAGTTAATATGGGAGAAGGGGAATATTATGACTGGGTTTATTATAAGAAAATTTATTAAGGATTATGAAAATGTAAAAGATATAAATGTTCGCCAATCTTATGGAACTGTAAGTAGCATAGTAGGAATATTGGTAAATGTACTTTTAAGCTTTAGTAAAATAACAATAGGGGCAATTTTTAACAGTATTTCCGTAATGGCAGATGGTGTAAATAATTTATCTGATGCTGGTTCCTCTATCATTTCTCTCGTAGGATTTAAAATGTCCGGAAAGCCGGCTGACAAAGATCACCCCTTTGGACACGCACGAATAGAATATGTGACAGGACTTGTTTTGGGAATTGTCATACTGCTGGTTGGAATTGAATTAATAAGATCTTCTTTAAATAAGATAATGAATCCTGAAAAAACGATGTATTCTGCCGCTATGATTGTTGTTTTGGTAATTTCAATTGCAGCAAAATTTTGGCTCAGCGGTTTTTATGGGAAAATAGCAAACAAAATTTCATCAGCTACAATAAAAGCTTCATCAATGGATTCTAGAAACGATGTTGTTTCTACATTTGTTGTACTGGTATCAGTTATAATATCTAAAATTTCCGGCTACGAAATAGACGGTTACATGGGTATTGTAGTTGCACTTTTTATTTTATATTCAGGAGTGGATATATTAAAGGATATACTAAACCCTATTTTGGGGGAAATGCCTGAATATGATTTTATTCAATCAATTGAAAATAAAATATTAGGCTATGAAGGAATTATAAACATACATGACCTTGTTGTGCACAATTATGGACCAAACAGATATTTTGCAACAGTGCATGCTGAAGTAGACGCAAAGGAAGATATTTTAAAATTGCATGATTTAATAGATAATATTGAAAGAGATTTTGCAAAAGATTTAGATATAAATTTAGTTATTCATATGGACCCTGTAATTACTGATGATGATGAAATAAACATGCTAAAATGCAAAACCGGAGAAATAATCAAATCGATTGATGAGAAACTTACTATGCATGATTTCAGAGTAGTTAAAGGAGATACTCACACTAATTTAATATTTGATGTTCTAATACCTGTTGATTATGCTGTTCAGTCAAGTGAATTGGTTAGAATAATTGAAAATAAAATTAAAAAAGAAAATGAAACATATTATGCTGTTGTAACAATAGACAAAAATTATGTATCAACATATATGAACAATCCATACAGGAAATAATTAATTTATATTATTGACAACAAAAAAATCTGTAATATACTGATTGTTATTGACGTAATTTAATTTGGGAGGGAAATATGAGTATATTTGAAATATTGATGCTTCTTTGTTTTGGAGCTGCATGGCCTTTTTCTATTTACAAATCGTACAAATCAAAGTCAGTTGCCGGTAAAAGCCCGTATTTTTTAGTAATATTAATATTAGGTTATATATTCGGAATATTAAATAAAATATTTTACAACTTGGATTTTGTAGTATATTTATATGGTCTTAATTTAATAATGGTATCAGTTGATTTAACTCTATATTTTAAAAATTCAAAACCAATAAAATCAGAACAAAAATAAAAAGGATTCGAGTCGTTTAGACCAAAATCCTTTTTTAGCTTATTTATCTTTTTCCGCTACATCCTAGCACATCTCTCATTTTGTGAGCAACCATATCTTTAATTGCAGTTCTTCCAGGTCCTAAGTACTTTCTAGGATCAAATTCAGAAGGATTTTCTACAAATATTTGTCTTATGCATGCCGTCATTGCAAGTCTTAAGTCTGTGTCTATGTTAATTTTGCAAACTCCCATTTGAGAAGCACGCCTAAGCATTTCTTCAGGTACTCCCGCTGCTCCTGGTATTTCTCCGCCATATTTGTTGCAAAGTTCTACAAACTCTTTTGGAACTGATGATGAGCCATGAAGAACCAATGGGTAATTAGGCAGCAAATCACATATAGTCTGAAGTCTTTCGAAATCAAGGCTCGGGTCTCCCTTGAACTTATAAGCTCCGTGGCTTGTTCCTATAGCAATTGCTAATGAGTCAACTCCTGTTCTTTGAACAAATTCCAAAGCTTGATTTGGGTCAGTATATGTAGCATCTTTTGTGTTTACTTTTACGGCATCTTCAACACCGGCTAATTTACCAAGTTCGGCTTCTACTACAACACCTTTTAAGTGTGCATAATCCACCACTTTTTTAGTAAGAGCGATATTTTCTTCAAATGGCAATTTAGATCCGTCAATCATAACAGATGTAAAGCCATCATCAACGCATTGTTTACATATTTCAAAACTATCCCCATGGTCCAAATGAAGACATATATCAACTCCTGTGTCTTCGATTGCAGCTTCTACTAATTTTCTTAAATAAATTGGATTTGCATATTTCCTTGCTCCTGCAGAAACTTGTAAAATTAATGGTGAATTTTCCTGCTTAGCAGCATCCACAATACCTTGGATAATTTCCATATTGTTTACATTGAAAGCGCCTACAGCATAATTACCTTCATATGCTTTTTTAAACATTTCTTTTGATGTAACTAAAGCCATTTTATTTCCTCCTATTATATTAAATAATTATATGTGTTATACTAATGATACATAAATTATACTATATTAACATATAAAAAACATCAATTATTTTGTAAAATTAATTAAAATATTGGAAATAAAATCTACTTAATTACCTAAAATAAGAAATAATAAGCAAATTAAAGCAATTGAAAGATTTAGTGTCAATTAGCCTTATATTTTGATTAAATAAGCGAAAATTATATAAAATGATACTTGAAAACAGGGCGACAATTGAGTATTATATAAACATTAAGTGTTAGCACTCTAAGACGCTGAGTGCTAACAATAAACTGGATAAATAATTACATTAAATAAAATGGGAGGATTCAATTATGTCAGTAAAACCATTAGGCGAAAGAGTAGTAATCAAAATGGTGGAAGCAGAAGAAAAAACTAAAAGCGGCATTGTTTTGCCGGGTTCTGCAAAAGAAAAACCACAAGTAGCAGAAGTTCTTGCAGTTGGTGCGGGTATTACATCTGATGAAAAGAAAAAAGATGAAATTAAAGTTGGGGATAAAGTTATTTTTTCTAAATTTGCAGGAACAGAAGTTAAAGTTGATGGAGAAGAATTAATTATTATTAAATTAGCCGATGTTTTAGCAGTTATTGAATAAAAAAATAAGAGAGGTATAGAAAATGGCAAAAATAATTAAATTTGACGAAGATGCACGCCGCGCAATGGAAAAAGGCGTTAATGCATTAGCAGATACAGTTAAAGTTACATTAGGACCAAAGGGAAGAAATGTAGTATTGCAAAAATCATTTGGATCACCTGTTATTACAAATGACGGTGTTACAATAGCAAGAGAAATTGAATTGTCAGATCCATTTGAAAATATGGGAGCTCAATTAGTAAAAGAAGTTGCAACAAAAACAAATGATGTAGCAGGTGACGGAACTACTACAGCAACATTGTTAGCTCAAGCTATAATCAGAGAAGGATTAAAGAATGTAGCAGCCGGCGCAAATCCAATGATACTTAGAAGAGGTATTCAAGCAGCAGTTGAAGCAGCAGTTGAAGAGTTGAAAAATACAACTAAAAAAGTTGAAACCTCAGAAGAAATTGCTCAAATTGCATCCATATCAGCCGGAGATGAAGAAATAGGAAAATTAATATCAGAAGCTATGGACAAAGTTGGCAAAGACGGCGTTATAACTGTAGAAGAATCAAAGACTATGGGAACTGAACTTACAGTTGTTGAAGGAATGCAGTTTGACAGAGGATACTTATCAGCATACATGGTAACTAATACAGAAAAAATGGAAGCTGTTTTAGACAATCCATATATTTTAATTACAGACAAGAAAATTTCAAATATTCAAGAAGTTCTTCCTATATTAGAACAAATAGTTCAGACAGGCAGATCTCTTGTGATTGTAGCAGAAGATGTAGATGGTGAAGCATTAGCCACTTTAGTTGTTAACAAATTGAGAGGAACATTTAACTGTGTTGCAGTAAAAGCTCCTGGATTTGGCGACAGAAGAAAAGAAATGTTAAGAGACATAGCTATTTTAACAGGTGGTCAAGTTGTATCTGAAGAATTAGGATATGATTTAAAAGATACAACTATTGAAATGCTTGGAAATGCAGCAACAGTTAAAATAGATAAAGAAAATACAATAATTGTTCACGGTGCTGGTTCTTCTGAAGAAATAGCAGAAAGAGCAAAACAAATCAAAGCGCAATATGAAGAATCAACTTCTGAATTTGATAAAGAAAAATTGCAGGAAAGACTTGCAAAATTAACAGGCGGAGTAGCAGTTATAAATGTTGGAGCAGCTACTGAAACTGAAATGAAAGAAAAGAAATTAAGAATTGAAGATGCTTTGAATGCAACAAGAGCTGCAGTTGAAGAAGGTTTAGTATCAGGCGGCGGAGTTGCTCTTTTAGCTACATCAGGAGTTGTTGCTAAAGTTGCAGCAGGTTTAATCGGAGATGCAAAGACCGGTGCTAAAATAATTGAAAAAGCATTGGAAGAACCTATAAGACAAATAGCTATTAATGCAGGTCTTGAAGGAAGCGTAATAGTAGAAAAAATTAAAAACAGCAATAAGGGAATAGGCTTTGATGCTTTAAATGAAACATATGTAAATATGATTGAAGCTGGTATAGTTGACCCTACAAAAGTAACAAGATCAGCTCTTCAAAATGCAGCGAGCGTAGCTTCAATGCTTTTAACAACAGAAGCAGCTGTAGCTGACGAACCAAAAAAAGATGAACCTTCAATGCCTCCAATGGGCGGCGGAATGCCAGGAATGATGTAAAAATATATTTATAAAATAAAGTCAGCAGATAATTCTGTTGGCTTTTTGTTTTTTGTATTTAATTCCAAATTCTCCTTGTTATATTTATATTTATTTGTTACAATTTTGTAAATAGAAAAATACAAAGGAGCAGCTTCATAAATGGCAAAAGTTATTTCAATATCAAATCAAAAGGGCGGAGTAGGAAAAACTACTACGACGGGAGCCATAGCAGCAGGATTTAAGTTAAAAGGTTATAAAGTTTTATGCGTTGATTTAGATCCTCAATCTAATTTAAGTTTCAGTTCTGGCGCTGAAACTGAAGATTGTCCCACAATTTATGAAATATTGAAAGGAGAAGCAAAAATTACTTTTTCAATACAAAAAGTACCTTCTTTTGATATTATTTCATCCAACATATTGCTGAGTGGAATAGAGTTGGAATTCACGCAGACAGGCAGAGAATTTCTACTAAAAGAAGTATTAAATGCAGTTAAGGATAAATATGATTATATCTTTATAGATACACCTCCTGCACTTAGCATTTTAACAGTTAATGCATTTACAGCGTCTGACTATATTATTATTCCAATGATTGCGGATATTTTTAGTTTACAGGGAATTGCTCAACTCTCAGAAACTATTGAACGTGTAAGAAAATACTGCAATGCAAATTTAAAAATTGAAGGAATTGTACTTACAAAGTATAGTAAAAGAACAATTCTAAGCAAAGAAATAAAGAGTACAGCTGAGTTAATTGCAGAACAACTAAACACTTGCATTTTTAATACTACAATAAGATCTAGTGTTGCTATAATGGAAGCACAGACAAACCAGCAGGATATATACAAATATTCACCAAAAAATTCAGCTACGGCAGATTATATGGATTTAGTGAATGAGCTTATTGAAAGAGGGATATAGCTGATGGCAAAAATTAAAAAAACATTTGACAGAGAATCAATGTATAAAAAAATAATGCCTTCAAATTTAAAGAAGGATAATGAACAATCCGAAGAAGATGCATCAATAACGTCAAATTCAGATAAAAAACATTTTGCAGAAAATAATATTCAAAGAGAAACATCAATTTTTCAAAATAAGGAATTGAATTTAATAAGAGAAGAAAAAAACGAAGTTATATTATACAATGTTGTTGAGAAACTTGTGCTTAATAAACTTGATGCAACACTTAAAAAAATGAATTGCTGCAGGTGCGATCGATGTAAAGAAGATATTATAGCGATTGCTTTAAATAATTTGAAGCCTATGTATATTGTGGCTACAAAAGAAGAAATAAATCGAAAAATTGAAGAGCTAGGCGAGCTTAGCAGTGAAGTAACCACAGAAGTTATTAAGGCTGTTCTCATCGTAAGAAAAAACCCAAGGCATTAAATATAAGATTTTTTAAAATTGTGCTAAAATTCTATCAAAATGTGACGATATCATAATTTGAAAATTAAAATATGGGGTGATTATATGCAAGATAGAATAAATATTATAAGTGATGAAAATTTGGGCGAAGATACATTAAAAAATAAATATCTCACATTTTATACGGAGAATCAACTGTTTGGAATTCCTATTGCTGATGTTGTTCAAATTGTAGGAATGCAGGATATAACTACAGTCCCTGAATTTCCAAACTATGCAAAAGGTGTTATTAACTTAAGAGGTACAATTATTCCTATAGTAGATGTTAGGCTGAGACTAAAAAAGGAAGAAAAGGAATACGATGAAAGAACATGTATAATTGTAACTAATATTAATGATTCATTTATTGGATTTATTGTTGATTCAGTTGATGAAGTAGCAAAAATATTTGAAGACAATATTTCAAATCCGCCTAAAATGGGTTCGGATTATATTAATACATACATCACGGGTATAGCTAAATTGGATAATAAAATTGTCTTATTAATAAATCTAAAAAAAATGCTAAGCGAAAAGGAAATAGAACTTATAACTAAATTGGATTAAATTAAATTAAATTAAATTAAATGACATATAAATGTTAAAATTTGAATTGAGATCCGAAAAGAGTGAAAGTTTAATTTAGAAGGAGAAATGTATGTATAATGAGGATGTAATGGAACAGTTAGAAGAAATTGAATTTCCATGGCTTGTATTTAAAATAAAAGACAACTTGTATACTGTTAACAGTAGAATAATAACATCAATAGTAATGTTGTCAGAAAACGTAACAAAAATTCCGAACGTTCCAAATTATATATTGGGATTGATACACTTAAGAGGAAATGTAATTCCATTAGTAGATTTAAGACTTTTGTTTAATATGAAATCATGCAAAGAAGAATGTGATGAAAACGAATTTTCGAAAAATCAAAAAGAAATGGTAATAGTTTTTGAAGAAGATAATTCTTTTATGGGTATTTTAGTTGATGAAGTTTTGTCAGTGGAAAACATAACTCCCTTTGAAGAAACAGAAGAAATTAAGAAAATGTGCAAAGATGGTTATGTAAAAGGTGTGGCCAAAGGTCATAAAAACAATGATGTGCTTTTAATTTTGGATGAGGAAAAAATAATGAATATGGCATAATTAAAAAAAAAAAATATTTTTGTTTTTTTACTTAATTTTTTGATATTTGTGCCGAATATATTATATGGAAATAAAAGACAGGGGTAGTTTATATGAAAATCCAAAATATTAATAATCACATGAGTTATAAGGGCGGCACTAAGCCGGTAAAGATTGAAGAATCTGTAAAATCAAAAAAATACGATGTTGTTGATATTAAAAATAAAACTTTATCTACACATGAAAAACATGACACTAAACTTGACGACATTAAAAAGGATGTTGTTATGCAGATTAATGCTGAAACTGACGTAAATAAAATAAACAAAATAAAAGAAAGTGTCAGAAGTAATACTTATAATATTGATGTGGATGAAATAATTAGTAAACTTTTAAAATAAGAGGATATTATGAAGACATTGTATGAATTGCTTAAAGAGAGTGCTGATTTATATAGAAATTTTTTGGAATTGGAATATAAAAAATACGATGTAGCGATTAAGGATGATGTTGCTGCATTAGATGATATAGTTTCAGAAGAACAAGTTTTCTATTTAAAAATGAGGGGTTTTGAACAAAAAAGAGAAAAAATCATTGAAGAAATGGACATGAAAGGTAAATCTCTCAAAGAAATAATAGGACTAGCTAACGAAGAACAAAGATTAATGCTGATTGAAGCATATGATGAATTATATAAGCTGATTTTAGAAACTAAGAAAATCAGCAATTTGTGCAAGACTGTAATTGAAGTAAGATTGCGCCGCGTTCATAATGCCATGAATCAAATGGGAGGGAAGAATAATACATATTCCGCTGAGGAAAGCAGAAACAATAATTCAAAAAGCCTAATATTTTCCAAAAAAATTTAACAGGAGATACATATGCTTAGATCGACATTTTTAGGATATAAAACAGCTACAAGTGCCTTGACAGTAAGTCAAAATATGATGGATGTTGTCGGGCAAAATATATCAAATGTAAATACACAAGGATACACAAGGCAGCGCCTTGACATAAATTCAGTTTCTTTCAGCACTAACAACCTTAAATTAGGTATCAATGGTGTAATAATAGGACAAGGGGTGGAAGCATCAGGAGTAAGCCAATTTAGAGACTCTTTTCTTGATTTGAGGTATAGAATGGAATCTGCGAAAGTTGGCAGCGAAGATGTTCAATTAGAAGCATTAAGTGACTTGGAAAATGTTTTCGATGAAATAACAACTGATGGACTTGATGCACAATTTTCTGATTTGTTAGAACAGCTGCACTCTTTAACATCATCACCATCCGATCCGGTTCTGGAAGGTGTGGTTAGAACATCGGCTGAAATGCTTACACAATTGTTTAATGATTATTCTGAACAGATAAATACGATTAAAAATCAGCAGTTAAGCTACTTGCAAGACGGGGCAATTGAAAAAATTAATCAACTTGCAGAAAATATTGCAAAACTAAACAAGCAGATCAAAGCAGATAATATAAGCGGAAATCCAGCATTAGAGCTGAATGATGAAAGAAATATGCTTATTGATGAACTTTCAAATTATCTTGACATAGAAGTTGTTATTGAACCACTTGATATTGGTGGAGGAAAAACTATTGATGAATTATCAATTAAGTTAAGAAATATTGACCCAGCTGTTGAACTTGTAAACAGAGACAATCATAATGAATTAAGCATTGGTACCGGAATTGATAATGGCACTATAATAAATATAACAAAACCTAAAGTGGATGCAATAACAGGTGAAATTTTAAAAGATGCAGATGGTAATACAGCATATGAAACTAATTTGACAGATATTACTTCATCTATAAAAGGTGGTCAAGTAGACGGTTATTTAAAATTCTTGAATGGAAGCGGAGAATTTGCAACAACTTCTTACGCTAATAAAGGTGTTGTATACTACCAAAGCATGCTTGATACGTTAGCAAATAAGTTTGCGACTGTTATGAATGAAGTAAATAAAGCACCTGTTTATGCAGATGGGTCCGTAACAACGTGGACTGACAAGCCTCTGTTCGAACCAAGGACTGGAACAGATATTACGGCAGGCAATATTAAAATATCTGACGATTGGGCAAAAGCAACCGGTTCTTACATAACTAACACAACTGTAAATACCGCAGGGGACAGTTCGGGTGCCACAGATAATATACTTAAAATGATATCCAAGTTCCAATCAGGAGAAGGAACTTTTAATTTTACAACATCAGGGGATACGGGAACCCCATTATTTGATGGAACATTCCAGGAGTTCCTAACTTATACAACAACGAGGCTTAATCTTCAAGTAGCTGATGTTCAAACTTCGTATGATACATATTCAGATACTCAGTATCAACTAGATTATGCTAGAAGCAGCATGTCTTCAGTGGATCTGAATGAAGAAGGTGTAAATTTACTGACGTACAGCAAATCTTACAATGCGGCTGCCAGATTAATGACAACATTGGATGAAATGCTGGATACATTAATAAACGAAATGGCAAGATAGGCGGGGAAAATATGAGAATAACAACTAGTATGATGTCTAGCAAATATATTAAAAATTTAAACAAATCTGAAAGTGATATGAATTATCTGAATGAACAAGTATCTACAGGCAGGAAATTTTTTAAAGGTTCAGAAGACCCTGTATCTGCTATAAAAGCATACAAATTAAGGAGAGAATACAGATCTACTGAAATATATGACACTAACATAAGTGATGTTGATTCGTTTCTTACAACAGCAGAGACAAACCTTACAGAGATAAGTGACAACTTGGAAACTGTGTATACCTCATATTTAAAAGGCATTAATGGCACAATGAGTTCAGATGACAGAGAAATAATTGCCAAGGAGCTTGAAAACCTTCAAAATTCCATACTGACATCTCTAAATGCCAAATTTGCAGACAGATATGTTTTTGGAGGAACAAGCAAAGATGAAATTCCATTTACAGTAGATGAAGCGACCGGTGAATTATTTTTTAAGGGAGTTAATGTAAATAGCGGTGATATGACAACATTAAATCAGTTATCTGACGAAGTTATAAATATAGATATTGGTTTGGGCATGACTTTTGATGAGGGTGGGAAATTAAACCAAGATACTGTTTTCAATATGTCTATGTCAGGAATTAATTTCATGGGATATGGATCTTCAATAGACGAAAATGGAGAAAATATACCAAACAATTTATATACATTAGTAGGAAAAATCAAGGATAAATTGAAAAGCTCCGATTTTTCTATAGAAAATATTACACCTTATATAGAAGAGTATGAAGATCAGAAAAAACAGGTTTTAGTCAGCATTACTGACATAGGAGCTAAAACAAATTATTTAGATTTTCTTAAAGTTCGAAATGAAGATAATCAGTTTAATATAAATGAAAAATTAGTAGATGTTGAAGAAATAGACAGTGCTGAAGCTATTATTGATTTCAAAATGCAGGAATATTCGTACAATGCAGCTTTGTCGATGGGAAATAAAATTCTTCAAAACAGTTTCATAGATTTCATGAAGTAATTAAAAGGAGTATTAAAAATGATAGAGCCTCTTATAGAAATAAAAACCATTCCTATGTCCATGGAATTTAAAGTTAATAAAGCTCGTTATGAAATAGTTAATACTAAAGCAACCTTTGAATTAACCAGAGATAAGGGCGGGCTTCAAATGCAGATGAAGCCTGCTAAATTAAATATTGATACTGTT
>NZ_JAWQJF010000118.1:0-7042 GCF_033447055.1 Sedimentibacter sp. | reverse complement strand
CGGCAACCCAATATACCCGGCGGATTTTAAAAATACACGCGGTGATTATGATAGACTGACTGAGGCAGCGAGAAAAAATATTACTGAACTTTTACAAGAGAATGAGTGATAATAAAATTTCAGTTATTATAGGTAAGCCGGCCGGATTCTGCTCTGGGGTCAAGCGGGCGATTGCTATTGTAAAAAAAGAAGCGCAAGCAAATCCGGGTCAGGTCTATACTTTGGGTTCGATTGTTCATAATGCCCAGGTTGTAAATGAACTTAAAAAATTAAATGTTAAAACTATAAGTATGAACCGACTACAACCGCAGGCCGATAGCAAGTCAGTGATTGTAATCCGTTCGCACGGCTGCGCACCGCAGGTGATTGATAAAATTATAAAATTTGGATACAAAATTGTTGACGCGACCTGTCCGATTGTGAGAAAAGTGCAGAATTGTGCCCGGCAATTAAAAGACCAGGGATATGCAACGATTGTAATTGGAGATAAAAATCATCCTGAGGTTAAAGGTATAATTGGCTGGTGTAACAATGAAGCTTCAGTCATTGACAGCGTAGAAGATTTGATTAAGCTTGATATTAATCCTTCTGAAAAATATTGTCTGGTATCTCAAACAACATTCAATACAAAGATATTTAATGAAATTGCTGATGCGATTGATAAAAATAATTATACGAACATTTTTGTTAAAAATACAATTTGTGATGCAACAAGAAAAAGACAGGAAGCATGTTTGGAGTTAGCTTCAATATGCGATGTAATGCTTATAATAGGTGGAAGAAACAGCTCAAATACAAAAAAACTTTATGAACTGAGCAAGAAAGTCTGTCCTAATACATTCTTAATTGAAAATTATAAGGAAATTCCTTATAAATATATTGATAAAAAAACTATTGTGGGAGTGTCCGCAGGAGCATCAGCCCCTGACTGGATAATTGAGGAGGTTATTAAAATGTTGGAAAACCTAAATAACGACATGAATGAAAAGAACGAACAAGCAGAACAAGCTGGAACAATGCATGAACTGTTTGAAAATTATGGTGGAGTATCTTATATCAGAACAGGTGAAAGAATTAAAGGTACTGTTATATACGTACGTCCTGACGCCATTTCTGTAAACATCAATTATAAATCTGACGGAATTATTACAAGAGATGATTATTCCTTCACTGAAGTACAAGATTTAACACAAGTAGTAAAAGAAGGAGACGAAATTGAAGCTCAAGTTGTAAAAATTTCTGATCAAGACGGAAATGTTGTCTTGACTAGAAAGCCAATAGAAGAACACAAAATATGGGACGAATTAGAGTCAATGAAAAATGATGGCACTGTAATTGAAACTTTAATAAATGAAGCTTCACAATTCGGAATTTACGGAAAAGTCAAAGGAATTAAAGGATTTATTCCAAGAAATCAAATTTCAATTAACAGAAATGCTGATCCTTCAGAATATGTTGGCAAAAACTTAAAAGTTAAAGTATTAGAAACAAAGAACAACAAAGGAAGAAGACAATTAGTTTTAACATCCAGAGCTGTTGAAAAAGTTGAAAAAGAAGCAAAAGACAACGAAGTTTGGGAAACAATACAAGAAGGCGAAATTTATGAAGGAACAGTTAAGAATCTCCAAGATTACGGAGCATTTGTAGAAATCAATGGTATAGACGGATTGTTACACATAAATGAAATCGCATGGACAAGAATCAAACATCCTTCTGAAGTACTTAAAGTTGGCGATAAAATAAGCGTTAAAGTAAAAAGTATAGATAAAGAAAATAAAAAACTTTCATTAAGCTACAAAGCTACTATAAAAAGTCCATGGGCAATGTTCTTAGATAAGCATGAAAAAGGCGACACAGTTACAGGAACTGTAACAAGAATAGTAGATTTTGGCGCATTTGTAATGGTAGACGACATTGAGTGCTTGCTTCATATAAAAGATCTTGACTGGGCAAGAACAGAAAAAGTAACTGACATTCTTCAAGAAGGTCAAGAAGTAACAGCTAAAATATTAAATATTACAAGAAAAGACAGAAAAGTAAGTTTAGGAATGAAACAACTTGTTGAACATCCATTTGATAAATTTGCTAAAGAACTTGAAATAAATGCTGTAATACCAGTTGAAGTAACTCGTATATTGTTGGACGGTGTACATGTAAATGTAAACGGTAATATTGATTGCTTTATACCACTTCAAAAAGTAACAACTGAAAAATTAAGAACACCAGCTCAAGTAGTAAAAGTTGGGGAAATAAAGGATGCAAAAGTCCTTGGAATTGATTTGAAAGGCAAAAACCTTAACTTGACATTCATATTGGAAGATAAGGAAGAAGAATTCGAAAATAGCGATTCTGCATCATATCAACCAGAAGAAGCAAACTTTACTATAGGCGAATCTATAGGAAGCGCACTTGGAGATTTGTTGAAGTAAACTTTAAAATGTTAGGTCGCAATATGGCCTAACATTTTTCATTAAAAGGAGGTAACATGATTAAAGAATTTTTATTTGATGTATGCTCAAAACAATTTATTTCAGGTTTTGAACATGTAAATGGCGACATATTAAAAAAATATTTTGAACCATACACAGATTTATTTGAAAAAGATAAAGTAGGAAGTTATATATTCAAATCCAGCGGAAGCAATGATACAAAAATAATGCTTGCAGCTCATATTGATGAAATAGGGCTCATGGTAACAAAAGTTCTTGATGGTGGATTTTTAAGCTTCACTTCAGTTGGGGGCATAAACCCTGCATCTTTAGTAGCACAAGATGTTACTGTTTATGGAAAAGAAAATATTTTTGGAGTTATAGGAATAAAACCTCCCCATGTAACTACAGAAGAAGAAAGAGATAAGCCACTAAAAATAAAAGATTTATTTATAGACACAGGGTATTCAAAAGAAGAGCTTGAAAAACTCGTAAAAGTTGGAGATGTCGCAACAATTAAAAGAGAACCTATGTCACTGCAAGAAAGCATAGTGTCATCAAAAGCACTTGATGACAAAGCATGTGTTGCGGTAATGCTTGAAACTGCAAAAGAATTAAAGAAAATATCTCACAAGAGCAATGTATACTATGTTGCCACAGCTCAAGAAGAAACGGGTTGCAGAGGCGCTACAACATCTAGCTACAAAATAAACCCTGACATAGGAATTGTTCTTGATGTTGGATTTGGAATGACACCAGACATGCCGTCAGAAACACCTCATTTAGGGAAGGGTCCTGTTGTAGCATACGGCGGAAGATTAAATCAAAAGCTTACGAAAAAATTCGTAGAAACGTGCAAAAAATACAACTACCCAATGCAGTATGAAGCAATACCTTCAAGAACAGGAACCGATACAGATTCATTGCAAGTGAACAGAGATGGCATACCATGCATCTTGTTGTCCATTCCTCTTCGCTACATGCATACATCAGTTGAAACAATCGACATTAAGGATGTAGAAAACGCAGGCAAGGCGATTGCTCGTTTCATTAATGAATTAGATAATTCTGATTTGGAGGAAATATTATGTTTTTAAAAGAATTAACTGAACTTTCCGGCGTATCAGGTTGTGAATATGAAGTAAGAAATTACATTAAAAATAAATTAGATGAAATTGATTGCAAATATTATGTAGATAAGCTTGAAAATGTTATTGCTCACAATGTTGGCAAGAAAAACAAGACAATTATGATAGCAGCTCATATGGATGAAGTTGGTCTCATTGTTACGCACATAGATTCAGACGGTTTCATTAAATTCCAGGCTGTTGGAGGAATTGACCCAAGGGTGTTGAATTCGAAGCAAGTATTAGTTGGAGAAAATAAAATTCCAGGTGTAATCGGCTCAAAAGCAGTTCATTTAATGAGTGATGATGAAAGAGGAAAATCAATACCAATTGAAAAATTATATGTTGACATAGGCTCAAGCTCAAAACCAGAAACAGAAAAACTTGTAAGTATAGGCGATTATGTTACCTTTAAAAGCGATTATGTAGAATTTGGCAATGACATGATAAAAGCTAAAGCATTAGATGACCGTGCAGGTTGCAGCGCAATACTGGAACTACTTAGGATGAAGCTGGATGCTGATTTTTATGGCGTATTTACAGTTATGGAAGAAGTTGGCTGCAGAGGAGCTCAAACAGCAGCATATGCGTTGGAACCTGACTTTGGAATAGTAATTGAAGGTACAGTGTGTGCTGATATGCCGGAAGTTGAAGAACATTCTAAATCAACAATTGTAGGCAAAGGAGCAGCATTATCAATAATGGATAGTTCTACTGTATATGATATAGATGTTGTAAGAAGTGTAGAAAAAATTGCTAAACAAAATAACATTGCTCATCAGTTTAGAAAATCATCTTCAGGCGGAAATGATGCGGGTGTTATACACAAAACAAAAGAAGGCGCCAAAGTTATGGCAATTTCAATTCCATGCAGATACATACATTCAGCAGTGAGTGTTGCCAGCAAAAATGATTATAACAGTGTTGTTCAATTAGCTAAAGCCGTAATATTAGAAAATCAGAAAGGGGAATATAATGAAATTTAACAGTGAATTAATGAAGAAATTATCAGATTGTTTTTCTCCCTCAGGAAGAGAAAAGAATGTCCGTGAAATGATTATAGATGAAATAAAGGATTTTGCAGATGAAATAAAAGTTGATCCTCTTGGAAACCTAATTGCAAGAAAAAAGGGAAACGGCAAAAAAATACTATTTTCTGCCCACATGGATCAAATAGGCTTAATCATAACACATGTTGATGAAAAAGGATTCCTTAGATTTTCTAATGTTGGAGGAATCCACGCAAAAGAAATTGTTGGTCTTCGCGTGATATTTGACAATGGACTTGAAGGAGTTATATGTCAAGAAGAATTAAAAGACAAAGATAAGTTGACAATGAGCAAGCTGTACATTGATGTAGCTTCAACAAACAAAGAATTCGTAAAAAACAATTTTCATATTGGAGATATGTGTGTTTTCAAATCTGAATACTATGAAACAGAAGACTGCGTAATCTGCAAAGCAGCTGATGACAGAATTGGATGCTACATTCAAATTGAAGCAATTAAAAATCATCCTGCAACAGAAAATGACGTTTACTATGTATTTTCCGTTCAGGAGGAAGTTGGAACAAGAGGAGCTAAAACAGCAGTCTACGCCATCAATCCTGATTTAGGAATTGCACTTGATGTAACAGCAACAGGCGATTCTTTGGACGGAATAAAAATGGATGTAAAATTAGGCGGCGGAGCTGCCATAAAACTTATGGATAAATCAATGATCACTCATCCGGAAGTAAAAGACCTGCTCACAAACTTAGCTGAAGAAAACAACATCAAATATCAATATGAAGTGCTGGAATTTGGAGGTACAGATGCTGGTCCAATCCACTTGTCAAGAGAAGGAGTTCCTAGTGGTGTAATTTCCATACCAACAAGAAACCTCCACTCAGCAGCAGAAATAATAAACAAGCAAGACGTTATAGAATGTATTAAATTAGTTGAAGCAATAGTTGCAAAATAATCAACAATTTATAATAACCATATGTAGGGGAGGGATTTAGCCCTCCTTTTAAATTTAATAGTTCATAAGGCAGGGTGCAGGTGCTAAATACTTGCACTTTTATATTTTTTACTATTTACTAACACAAATATATTTTGAAGTTTACATTTATATTTTAAAATGAAAGTGTACCTAAAAGAATTGCTTAAAGGAAGGTGTTTTGATGAATTTTAAAATAGATTTCGTTATAGGGGAGAATATATGAAAAAAACCTATGTTTTAGATACCAATGTATTGATACAGTCGCCAGCTTCATTACTATGCTTTGAAGAAAACAATTTGGTTTTGCCTATTGTATGTTTAGAAGAATTGGATAAACTGAAAACAGAAAATGGAGAGTGTGGTTCTAATGCTAGAGCATGTATCCGTTTTTTGGAAAAATTAAGACAAGAAGGTAACCTCTTAGAAGGAGTTCCTCTTTCTAATGGTGGTTGTCTTCGAATTGAGTCTAATTATATTAATATAGAACTTCCGCCAGATTTTTTAAATAATAAAAATGATAATCGAATATTACAGGTTTGCAGGGGACTTCGTGAAAACGGAGTATCAGTTATTTTAGTAACAAAAGATATTTTAGTCAGATTAAAATCACAGATCTTAGGAATAGAAGCACAAGACTTTACAAATGAACAAGCACCTTCCCTAGACGAGCAATATACTGGCCGAAATGAATGTTTTGTATCAGATGAAGCAATGACTTCTTTTAAGAAAAAAGGAATTTGTTTAGAAGATGTCTATACTTATGTAAAGAATGAAAAAAAATCAATATTCCCTGTGATAAATGAATTTTATACTTTACGTTCTGAAACAAATTCTCAAAAAACATTGTTAGCTAAGTTTGATGGAAATAAATTCATTTCTTTGAATTATTCAAAAAAACAACCTTTTGGAATCACCCCGAAAAATTTAGGGCAATATTTTTTACAGGAGGCTCTAATGGAAACAGCAAAAAAAGCTCCTCTTGTAATAATAAAAGGAACAGCAGGGACAGCAAAAACATTTTACTCTCTTGCCGTAGGATTAGCCAAAACACTAGATGATAATGATAAGGAATACAGAAGAATATTAATTACTCGTCCTAATGTTCAATTTGATGAAAATATAGGTTTTTTGCCTGGTACAGAACAGGAAAAGATAGCACCTTTTCTACGACCAATTATTGATAATCTTGAAATATTAATGAAAAAAAACAAGGGCGAAAAATATCAGGACGAACCTGCATTAAAGAGTAAAATCGATAAGCTATTTGAAAGTTCTATTTATGCAGAAGCAATGAATTTTATTCGAGGTAGAACCTTAACCCATACTTATTTGATTATAGATGAAGCTCAAAATTTAACACCAAAACAGGCTAAGGGAATCATTACTCGTGTAGGAGAAGGGACAAAAGTGATTTTACTTGGGGAACCACAGCAAATAGATCATCCGTTATTGGATGAAAGAACCAATGGTCTTAGTTATGCTAGTGAAAAAATGAAAGGAAGT
>NZ_JAWQJF010000117.1:0-32117 GCF_033447055.1 Sedimentibacter sp. | reverse complement strand
CTTAAAAATTTTATTATTTTTAAAGGTATTGAAGTCGACATCTTAGGTGATGGAACTTTAGACTATGACGACAAAACCTTAGCGTTATTCGATTTTGTAATTGCTGCCGTACACAGTAGGTTTAAAATGAATGAGCGCGATATGACTCGGCGGATTCTAAAAGCATTGCAGAATAAATAGTATAGTAATAATAAAAAATATGATTTGAATTTTTTGAATCATATTTTTTTATTGCTTGCGTTTTATTATTACCTTTTATTAATAGGGTGAATGTGGTATATTATATTCATATTATAATAGGGAATGATGTTTATGAAGCAAATTATTACAGATATTGCTAAAAATATGGGAATTGATATAATTGGTTTTACTCAAATATTAGATTATAGTTATTTGTCTGAATTGCTGTTTGAAAGAGAAAGAATGGGGTTTAACAGTGAATTTGAGGAGCGGGATATTAATAAAAGACTTGATGTCAGATGTGTTTTTCCTAAATGCAAAAGTATTATCGCAATTGGTGTACCATATGCACAAGGATATAAAAAGCCTGTAACATCTGACAAGGGATTGTTGAGTGTTGTTTCTTATGGGGAGGATTATCATAAAAAGCTTGAATTACTTTTAAATAATTTGGCAATTAAAATTAAAAAACACATTAATTTTGAGTATGTGTCATGCGTCGATACATCACCCCTTATAGATAGAGAAATATGTAAAAATGCCGGTATAGGACAATATGGGAAAAATAGTCTGCTCATTAATGATAATTATGGTTCATTTATTAATCTTGGTTATTTGCTTACTGATATAGAAATAAAAAGCAATAAAACAGTTGATACGATTGATATATGCAAAGATTGTGATATATGTGTAAAAAGTTGTCCCAATAATGCAATTTTAAAAAATGGAGGCATTGATTCAAAAAGGTGTATATCAAATCTAACACAAACCAGAAATTATATACCCATCGAGTACAGACATAATATGGGAAATCAAATTTATGGATGTGATATTTGTCAGATTGTATGTCCTAAAAATAAAAAAAATTTGGAGATTAAATCAAATATTGATAATAATTATCTTATGGTAGATCTCAAAGAATTATTAAAAATTTCAAAAGCAGATTTCAATAAAAAATATGGAAGTTTATCCGGAAGCTGGAGGGGTAAAAATATTTGGAAGAGAAATGCCTTAATATCCATAGGAAATTTAGGACTTTTATCAATGTTTGATATGGTAAAAGAAGAACTGGAAAATCCATCTGAAATGATTAAAATATATGCATCATGGACATTAATGAAATTAAACAGACAAAAAGCATCTGAAATATTGAATAACAATTTGAAATATGAAAATGATATTATTAAAATGGAATACATTAAATTACTGGAGGGGAAAATATGACAGTAGGAACATGTGAAATAGAAATTTTAATATATGAATCAAATTCTTTAAAGGAAAAAAGGCATGTTTTAAAAAGCATTATAGAACGAATAAAAGTAAGATTTAATGCATCCGTTGCTGAAGTTGATTACAATGATTTGTGGAACAAATCGATGATTGGAATAGCCGTAGTATCAAATAGCAAGAATTTATGCGAATCAGCTATATCAAAAATAATTAATTTTATTGATAACGATGAAAGAGTTGAAATAATAAGATTTTACAAGGAGATTCTTTAATGACGAGAGCAGCAAAAGTTTATGATCTTTTGAAAGAAGCTTACCCTGATGCTAAATGCGGGCTTGATTATAAAACACCTTTTCAATTATTGGTTTCAACAATGTTAAGTGCTCAGGCTACTGATAAAAGTGTAAATAAAGTAACAGAGGAATTGTACAAGCAATATCCGGATTTAGAGAGTTTTTTGACTTTTTCTCAAAATGAAATAGAAGAAAAAATCAGAAAAATAGGATTATATAAAAATAAATCAAAAAATATTTATAAAATGTGCAGAGAATTAAAAGAAAAATTCAATGGAGATGTACCAAAAAACATTGAAGATTTGATGTCTCTTTCTGGTGTTGGAAGAAAAACTGCATCCGTTGTATTGGTTGAAGCATTTGATATTCCTGCATTTCCGGTTGATACGCATGTTTTTCGAATAACAAGGCGCATTGGTCTTGCTAAAGGTTCGACAACTGATAAAGTTTCTGATGAAATGATGACAAAGTTGCCTAAATCTAAATGGCATCTGATGCATCATCTTTTAATAACTCATGGACGTGTAACATGTACAGCACAAAATCCTAAATGTGAGAATTGCGTTGTTAATAATATTTGTGATTATTATAAACAATATAAAAAGAAGATTTAAAGTATTTGTAATATATGGCAACAAATTTATCTTTATTATACAAATAAAGGATGATATAATTACTCGAATAATAACATTATAGTAGCAGGAGAGAATTATGTCATTGAATATAGTTTTATTTGAACCTGAAATTCCTCAGAATACTGGTAATATTGCCAGAACATGTGCAGCAACGGGTTCAAATTTGCATTTGATTAAACCACTTGGCTTTTCTGTTCAGGATAAGTACTTGAAAAGAGCAGGACTTGATTATTGGAATTTAGTAAATATTGCATATTATGAAAATTTTGAAGATTTTATAGTACAAGCAAAAGATAAAAATGTATTTATTTCAACTACGAAAGAAAGCAGATTTTACACTGATGTAAAGTATACGGACGAATGTTATATTATTTTTGGAAAAGAAACAGCAGGACTTCCTGACTACATTCATCAAGAATTCATAAAAAACAGAATTAAAATCCCAATGATAGACAATGTGCATGCAAGAAGCTTAAATCTTGCTAATTCAGTTAATATAGTAATGTATGAAGCCTTAAGACAGTTAGGCTTTCCAAACTTGGTTTAGGAGGATTTATGGATATAGCAATTAGTTTAATAGGCGGATTAGGATTATTCTTATTTGGCATGAGTTATATGGGCGAAGGCCTTCAAAAGGCAGCAGGAAGTAAAATGAAAGACATTTTAGCAGCGCTGACTAAAAACAAACTCATGGGTGTCTTGGTGGGAACATTGGTAACAGGAGTAATACAAAGCAGCAGTGCTACAACTGTTATGGTTGTTGGTTTTGTAAATGCAGGTTTAATGAATTTAAATCAAGCTGTTGGAATTATAATGGGAGCCAATATAGGAACTACTGTGACAGCCTTTTTAGTGTCATTAAACATCACAAAGATTGCTACGTTTTCAGTGGGAGTTGGTATTTTTATTTACTTGGCTTCTAAAAAGAAAAAAACTAAAAGTATTGCAGAAGTAATAATTGGATTTGGTATTTTGTTCATAGGTATGGATATTATGAAAAATGCCATGGGACCATTAGAGACAAATCCGCAATTTACAGGTCTTATGACAAAGTTCGGCAATCCGTTTCTAGGAATACTTGTTGGTTTTGTAATGACTGCAATTCTTCAAAGCAGTAGTGCAACAACAGGTATATTAATTGCGGTTGCAGCTACTGGGGTAATATCCTTTGAGTTCGCATTTCCAATTGTTTTTGGAGAAAATATCGGTACATGCGTAACAGCACTAATATCAAGCGTAGGAGCAAATAAAACTGCTAAAAGAGCTGCAGTAATACATTTATTGTTTAATGTAACAGGAACGTTATTATTTATGATTTTTTTAAGAATACCGGTACAATGGGCTGTTTTAAAGTTGGTTCCTACAAATGTTCCTCAACAAATTGCAGCAGGCCATATATTCTTTAATATATTAAATGTTGTAATAATGTTTCCATTTTCTGGTTTGTTGGTTAAAGCATCTGAATATATTATCAAGAGTGACGGAGAAGATTTAGAACATATAACAAAGTATATAGATGAAAGAATACTTGTTACACCTTCTATTGCATTAATTCAAGCATCAAAAGAAGTTTTGCATCTTGGAAATATTGCATATGAGCAGTTTAAAACTTCTGTTGAAGCATTTAATACAAGCAATGAAGAACTTGCATATAAAGTTTTTGAACTAGAAAGAAAAGTAAATGAAATAAATAAGCTTGCTCTTGAATATTTGGTTAAATTAGACAAGGAATTTTTAACAAATTATGAAAAAGATAAATTAGTTGTACTCATGAATGCTTTAAATGATATTGAGCGTGTAGGAGATCATGCTGATAATATAGGTGAGCTTGCGCTTTACAAAATAGAAAACAAAGTTAATTTTTCTGAACAGGCAATTGAAGAAATAAATACTATGTTCGCGAACACAATGGCAGTTTTTAAAGCAACATTAAATGCATTAAAAACCATTGATTGTGATGATTGTGACAAAGTCATTGAAATTGATAATGGAATCGATAAAATGTATAAAATTCTAAGGAAAAATCACATTGAAAGGCTTAATGACTATATTTGTGAGCCAAGTGCAGGAATTATATTTTTAGACATAATCGGAAACCTTGAGAGAATTGGTGATCATTCGTCAAATATAGCAGAATCAATACTTGAAGTGGTCTCTAATAGAAATGAAAAAAAATAGTAAATATAACTTGATTTATTAAATATTTTTATATATAATAATCATAAGTGAATAATTGAATGACGTTTGCGGAAGAGACTGTTATATTGTTAACAGCGCCGAAGGATTAAGTAATTAATATTAGCCGTATTATTAATGATGATCTCAGGCAAAAGGACCGTAGACTGACAAAACTCTGAAAAGCGTAAAGCACCGAAGGGGCAACTCTAAAAAAGGAAACTCTCAGGTTAGTAAACAGGGCAGAAGGCAGAAGATTTTTTTGTATGCATTCTGCTTTTTTTATTGCATAATATTATATATTTTCAGATAACGTTTATGCTTTTATGTTGTTTTTTATAAATGACAGAAAATTTTTTAAAATCTGATAAATTGGTCAGAGTATACTAAATAATTAGGTGGGTATAATGATTATTACAAATAATGAACTGGTGTATAGCAAGTACAAGGATATATATAAAATAGCTTTTATTCAAGGTGATTTCAGAGAAGTTCTTATCACTGCAAGAGACAAGATACACGAAGGATATGAGTTGCTTACTCATCCAATGTCGAGCAGCGTAAAACCAAATGAAACACCCTATAAGTCTGTAATAATTGCAGACTCAAAGGGTAAGCTTAATTTGGATTCAATTTACATTATAGAAAATTCTATAATGACTTATGACAATTTCAATAAGAATAAATTTGGTTTTATTACTGAAGAAATAATTAAAGATTTTAAATTAATTGATTTAACAGTGCTTGAAAGCGCGTTAAATATATAAAAAAGAGCAAAAAATTATGGAGGTGAACATTTTGAAGTTAGAATTAGGCTACATTTTTATTAAGGATATTCAGTTTGCTGAAGTGTCTAAAGTAGAAAATGGTACATTGTATGTTAACAAAGAAGAAGTTAAAGCAATAATTCTAGAGGATCAGAATTTTAAGTCAGCTGAAGTTGAGCTTGCAAAACCAGGAGAAAGTGTTCGTATAATGCCTGTTAAGGATGTTATTGAACCAAGGGTAAAGGTTGAAGGACCTGGAGGAATATTCCCTGGAATGATTAACAAGGTTGAAACTGTTGGTTCAGGTAAAACAAATGTTTTGAAAGGAGCCGCTGTTGTTACAGTTGGGAAGATAGTTGGTTTCCAGGAAGGTATTTTAGATATGACAGGACCTGGAGCTGAGTATACACCATTTTCTATGTTAAACAATTTAGTTTTGGTTTGCGAACCTATTGACAGTTTAAAACAGCATGAACATGAAAAAGCTTTAAGATTTGCAGGATATAAGGTAGCACTTTATCTTGGAGAACTTGCTAAAAAAATGATGCCAGATAAAGTTGAAACATTTGAAACACCTACGCTTGTTGAAGGACTTAAATTGTATCCTGAATTGCCGAGAGTTGCATATGTATGTATGCTTCAAAGCCAAGGCTTGATGCATGACACTTATGTATATGGCGTTGATGCTAAACAGACAATATCAACTTTCATTTATCCTACAGAAATGATGGATGGCGCTATAGTAAGCGGTAACTGTGTTTCTGCCTGTGACAAGAACACTACATATCACCATTTGAACAATCCGGTTGTTCATGATTTGTTTGCTGAACATGGAAAAACTTTAAATTTTGTTGGTGTAATTATAACTAATGAAAATGTATATCTTGCAGACAAAGAAAGATCTTCTAACTGAAGTGCTAAACTTGCAGAATTCTTAGGAGTTGACGGCGTTATAATATCAGAAGAAGGATTTGGAAATCCAGATACAGATTTAATTATGAATTGCAAGAAAATAGAAGCAAAAGGCATAAAGACTGTTCTAATTACAGATGAATATGCAGGTAGAGACGGTACATCTCAGTCACTTGCAGATGCTGATGTTCATGCAAATGCAGTTGTAACTGGCGGGAATGCTAATGAAGTAATAGAACTTCCACCTATGGATAAAATAATTGGCCATGTTGAAGTTGCTGATGTAATTGCCGGAGGTTTTGATGGCAGTTTGCATGCAGATGGAAGCATTACAGCTGAACTACAGGTTATTATAGGGGCTACTAATGAAATGGGCTTCAACAAATTGAGTGCAAGATAGGAAGGAGGAGATAGTTATGCTAAAAGTTGTTCATTATATAAATCAATTCTTTGCCAATGTAGGCGGAGAAGAAATGGCTCATATTCCAGCTGAAATAAGAGAAGGCATTGTAGGACCTGGATTAGCTTTCCAGCAGGCATTTGGTGATGAAGCAGAAATTGTAGCTACAATAGTATGCGGCGACTCATATTTCAACGAGAATTTAGAAGAAGCCAAAAAAATAGTATTAAATATGGTTAAAGAAATAAAACCTGATTTATTCATAGCAGGACCGGCATTTAACGCAGGAAGATATGGCGTAGCATGCGGTACTATTGCAAAAGCAGTTCAAGATGAATTAAATATACCTGTACTAACCGGTATGTACAAAGAAAATCCTGGTGCTGATATGTTTAAAACAAGTTTGTATGTCGTTTCTACTAAAAATTCAGCAGCAGGCATGCGTGATGCTGTTAAGAAAATGGCTCCACTTGCATTAAAAATCGCAAAGGGGGAAAAAATAGGCGCATCATCAGAAGAAGGATACATGCCTAATGGTATAAGAGTAAACTTTTATGAAAATGAAAGAGGATCAAAGAGAGCTGTTAAGATGCTACTGAACAAATTAAGTGATAAGGAATTTGAAACAGAATTTCCAATGCCTGATTTCGACAGAGTAAAAGCTAATCCGGCTGTAAAAGATATTACAAAAGCTAAAGTAGCCTTGGTTACTTCAGGAGGTATTGTTCCAAAAGGAAACCCTGATCACATTGAATCATCAAGTGCTTCTAAATACGGGAAATATGATATTGATGGAGTTACGGATTTAACTGAAGAAACATACGAAACTGCTCACGGCGGATATGACCCTGTATATGCTAATTTAGATCCAGACAGAGTATTGCCTGTTGATATTTTAAGAGAATTTGAAAAACAAGGAAAGATCGGAAGTCTTCATAGATATTTCTATACAACAGTTGGTAATGGTACAGCTGTTAAAAGCGCAAAAGGATTTGCTGCAAAGTATGCACAGGAACTCAAAGCTGACGGAGTTGATGCAGTAATACTTACATCAACCTGAGGCACTTGTACTCGTTGCGGTGCAACGATGGTAAAAGAAATAGAAAGAGTTGGAATTCCGGTAGTACATATGTGTACAATAGTTCCTATTTCTTTAACAGTTGGAGCTAACAGAATAGTTCCTACTATTGCAATTCCTCATCCTCTCGGAAATCCTTCTTTAACTATTGAAGAAGAAAGAGACATCAGAAGAAATTTAGTTGGAAGAGCATTAAGAGCATTAGAAACTGAAATAACAGAACAAACAGTATTCGAAAAATAAAGATTTTGGTATGCGGCAATCAAAAAATTGCCGCATACATAATATAATTGTTGAATATTGGATTTGATTTTCAACAATTATATACCATATTTGTATAAAATATGGTATAATTATATTGACAATGAAGTTACATGGGAAGAGGTGTGAGATGAGTAAAGTATATGATGTAATAATAATTGGTGCAGGTCCAGCCGGATTGTCAGCAGGTACATATGCAGGAAGGGCAAGATTAAGCACTTTGATTATTGAAAAAGAAAAAGATGGAGGACAAATAGTTCTCACTTCAGAAGTTGAAAATTATCCAGGGTGTCTCGAAGGAGAATCTGGTCCTACTTTAGTAGATCGCATGGCTGAACAAGCAAAGCATTTTGGTGCAGAAAAAGTATATGATGAAATACTTGAAGTGAAACTTGAAGGCAAGGAAAAAGTTCTTGTTGGAAAGAAAGGAGAGTATGTTGGTAAAACAGTAATAATTGCAGGCGGTGCTTCATCTAAACCAATTGGATGTCCTGGCGAAAAAACTTTCACAGGTAAAGGAGTTTCTTATTGCGCAACATGCGACGGATCATTTTTTGAAGACTTTGAAGTCTTTGTAGTTGGTGGTGGAGATACTGCAGTTGAAGAAGCTTTATATTTAACTAAATTTGCAAGAAAAGTTTCTATAATTCATAGAAGAAATGAATTAAGAGCAGCAAAATCAATTAGAGAAAAAGCTTTTGCAAATCCGAAGATGAATTTTATCTGGGATTCTGTGGTTAAGGAAATCAAAGGTGACGGTATAGTTAATTCCATGATTTTGGAAAATGTTAAAACTGGAGAATTGACTGAATTATTTGCTGATGAAGATGATGGAACATTTGGTATTTTTGTATTCATCGGTTATGAACCTAAAACAAAAATATTTGAAGGTATTTTAAATATTGACAGAGGGTATATTGTGACTGATGAAAATATGAAGACTAATATTGAAGGCGTTTATGCAGCAGGAGATATTAGAGTTAAGAGTTTAAGGCAAGTTGTAACAGCAGCTGCTGATGGTGCCATAGCAGCTGTTCAAGCAGAAAAATATATTGAATCACTATAGGAGATGTGTAATGTTAATACTTGATAAAGAAACTTTCGAACCTGAAGTGTTGAAGGGTGAAGGCTACATATTGGTTGACTTTTTCGGAGACGGATGCGCTCCTTGCGAAGCATTAATGCCTCATATTGAAGCATTGTCTGAAAAATATGGAGACAAATTAAAATTTACAAAATTAAATACTACTAAGGCAAGAAGAGTTGCTATAGGACAAAAAATACTGGGATTACCGGTTATTGCCATATACAAGGACGGAGAAAAAGTAGAAGAACTTATTAAAGTGGATGCTACTCCGGATAATGTTGAAGCTATGATACAAAAATATATTTAGCGGTATGGGGACACACCTTTTCATAAGAAAGGGGACACACCTTTTCATAAGAAAGGGGACACACCTTTAGTATATGAATAGTCTTTGGAGTATAAGGGATGCCCCCACATACAATATAATATAATACAATACAATAAGGAGGAAGTAATGAGCTTATTACGAGGCAAAAAAGTAATTATAATAGGCGACAGAGATGGAATACCTGGTCCTGCAATTGAAGAATGCGTAAAAACTGCAGGTGGAGAGGTTGTATTCTCTTCGACTGAATGCTTTGTCTGAACTAGTGCAGGCGCAATGGATTTGGAAAATCAAAAAAGGGTTAAAGAATTTGCTGAAAAGTATGGTGCTGAAAATTTAGTAGTTATACTTGGTGCAGCTGAAGGTGAAGCAGCAGGTCTTGCTGCAGAAACCGTAACAAACGGAGACCCAACTTTTGCAGGTCCATTGACAGGAGTTCAGTTAGGACTCTCAGTTTATCATATAGTAGAACCTGAAATTAAAGAAATTGTAGACCAATCAGTTTATGATGAACAAGTTGGCATGATGGAAATGGTATTGGATGTTGATGATATTATAAATGAAATGACTCCAATTAGAGAAGAATTTTGTAAATATCTTTAGTATTAGAGTTTAAAAAATATTTTTGTTTTTAATAATATAATCAACGAATTATTTAAAATTTGCTTCGCATTGTTGCGAAGCAAATTTTAAAATTACAATTCATTTAAATTGAATCAAATAACGGAGGTTATTATGAACAGTGTAATTAGAGGAGCAAGCTATATATTGGTATTTACGCCTGATATGGTCATTCATAACGGTACTACTCAGACAACAGAAAGAACAGTAAATCCAAATTCTGAATATTTAAAACAAATAAAAGACCATTTAAGAACTTTTGACCAGGTTATTAAATATTTGCCTAATCAATCATATATAGGAAACATTACTCCGGAAGAATTAGTTCAATATGAGCAGCCTTGGTATAACAAGGAAGCTGAAGGAGCAGGGAGATTTGGCAAGTACGGTGAGATTATGCCTCAGGATGAATTTATAGTTTTAATGCAAATGTGCGATGTTTTTGATCTTGTAAAACTGGAAAATAACTTTTTGACTGCTACTAAAGAAAAACTTTCAAATCATCCTTTGTTTGATGAAAGTTTAATGAGCAGAATAAATGAAGGTGAAGATTTCTCTGTTGTTAAAAAATATGTTGATGAAGAACATGCTGAACCATTATACAATAATGGTGAATTAATTGGTTGCATTAAAAGAGCCCATGACATTGATGTTAATTTAAGTTCTCATGTAATGCTAGAAAATCTTGTATCAAAAGCATCTAATGTTCTTGCATTGTTGAATCTTGTTGCTAAACACAACATTAATAAAGAAGATATAGACTATGTGATTGACTGTTGCGAAGAAGCGTGTGGAGATATGAATCAAAGAGGCGGCGGAAATTTTGCAAAAGCTTGTGCTGAGGTTGCAGGATTTGTTAATGCTACAGGCTCAGATACAAGAGGATTTTGTGCAGGACCAACCCATGCTTTAATCGAAGCTGCTGCTTTAGTAAAAGCAGGAGTATATAAAAATGTAGTCGTTTCAGCAGGTGGATGCACAGCAAAACTTGGCATGAATGGTAAAGATCATATTAAAAAAGGCCTTCCTATTCTCGAAGACGTTCTTGGAGGATTTGCTGTATTGGTAAGTGAAAATGACGGCGTCAATCCTGAAATAAATCTTGATTTAGTTGGAAGACATACAGTTGGCACAGGTTCATCACCACAGGCAGTTATTACTTCCTTGGTATCTTCATTAGATAAAGTAGGAATGAAAATAACAGATATTGATAAATATTCTGTTGAAATGCAGAATCCTGACATAACAAAACCAGCTGGAGCTGGGGATTTGCCATTGGCAAACTATAAAATGATAGGTGCATTGGCTGTTAAAAGAGGAGATATAGAAAAGAAAGATTTGCAGGCATTTACTGAAAAACATGGTATGACAGGTTGGGCTCCAACTCAGGGACACATACCATCAGGAGTTCCTTACATTGGATTTTGCAGACAAGATATACTTGACGGAAAAATTAAAAATGCAATGATAGTCGGTAAGGGAAGCTTGTTCCTTGGAAGAATGACTAATTTATTTGATGGTGTATCCTTTATTATAGAAGCTAATAAAGGCAAACAAGAAGAACAATCAACTGTTTCAGAGGACAAAATAAAAGAATTAATTGCACAGGCGCTGAAAAATTTTGCTTCAAATCTATTGGCAGAATAGGAGTGAAGACATGTCTGAAAAACAAGTAAATCAAATAATAGGAAAAGTATTCAACCAGTTGGCTGACACCCTTATAAGCGGTGAATATGGACATAAGCCAAGAGTTGCTGTTACAGCAATGGGCAGTGAACATGGAGAGGAAACTATTATTCAAGCTGCTGTAAATGCTGCAAGAATCGGAATAGATACAACCGTAATAGGTTCTAAAAGTATTGATAGAGTAAAATTAGCATTAGTTGAAACTGAAGATGAAGCTCATAAAACTATGGAATCATTGCTGGATTCAAAAGAAATTGATGCTGCTGTAACAATGCATTATCCATTTCCAATTGGAGTATCAACGGTAGGGAGAATAGTAACTCCCGGCAAAGGAAAAGAAATGTTCATAGCAACAACAACAGGAACTTCTTCAACTGAAAAAGTTGAAGGAATGGTTAAAAATGCAATATATGGCATTATTACAGCAAAATCATGCGGTATAAAAAATCCTACGGTAGGTATTTTAAATGTTGATGGTGCAAGGCAAACAGAAATTGTACTTACTAAACTAAAAAATCAAGGCTATGACATTAATTTTGCAGTTTCTCAAAGAGCTGACGGTGGAGCTGTCATGAGAGGAAATGATCTTCTTATGGGTTCAGCCGACGTAATGGTGATGGATTCTTTAACAGGTAATTTAATGATGAAAATATTTTCATCATTTACTACAGGCGGTAACTATGAATCTCTTGGATATGGCTATGGACCTGGTATCGGAGAAGGATTTGAAAAACTTATACTAATAATATCAAGAGCATCAGGAACTCCGTTAGTAGAAGGAGCAATTAAATTTGCTGCAGAACTTGTTAAAGGAAACTGTTTAAAAATAGCAAAAGAAGAATTTGAAAAAGCACATAAAGCGGGATTAACTGAAATTTTAAACAGTGCAAAGGTTGTTAAAAAAGCATCTGAAGATACTGTTGTAGCACCATTAAAACAAATAGTAACATCTCAAATATCCGGAATTGAAATAATGGATTTAGAAGACGCAGTAAAAGTTTTGTGGAAGCATGACATCTATGCTGAAAGCGGAATGGGCTGCACAGGACCTATTATTTTAGTGAATGACTCTAAAATAGATGAAGCGATTAAAATACTTCAAGATAGTGAATATATTGCAAAAGAAAAAACTGGCTGCTAAAGAACAACATTAGAACTATTTGTGAACAATTAGAGTAAAGAGAGATTCTTCGCTGCTTTCAGGATGACATATCGTGTCATTAGAGTGACAGCCAAGAATCTCTTTTTTGTTCATAATATATGTCAATTTTTGAAACAGTGTATTGGGGCTGGAATTCTGCCCCCTCTTGTAATAAAATCATCACTTTAAAAATACATGTTTAAATAAAAAAATCAAGTAAAATTATTTATTTAACAGAATTATTTATTTTACATAAAATACATTTAGCATTTTTAAGGTTTTTTTGGTATAATCAGAGGACAATAAACTTTTAATTAAATATTTATGATTAAAATAATGATTATTTAATAGAATATAATATCATGTTGAAAAATTGATAAATTTTGTTATAATATATAGTGGTAGGGAGTGATATTATGAAAATGGGCTTTGAATTAAATTTGTTGCAAACTCAAAAGCTTATTATGACACCAGAATTAAGACAAGCAATACAAATATTACAATTTAATAATGTTGAATTGATGGAATTTATAGATAAGCAATTAGAAGTGAATCCATTTCTCGAATCTGTTGATAATAAAAGCCAAGAATTCAATTCTGATGAAGAAAAAACAGAATTTGATAATAAAGATGATAGTGATGAAATCGATTGGAAGGATATTACTGAGAAGTATGATGATCTAAGTTATAAGGCTTATGAAAAAGCTAAGGACACAGATGACAAGCAATCATTTGAGAGCTATACTTCTAAAAAAATGTCTATTAAGGATTATCTTATGGTTCAACTAGGAGTTTCGGTAAAAACCAATAAGGAAAAAAGAATAGGTGAGTTTATTATTGAGTCGCTGGATAATAAAGGATATTTAGGATGTTCCTTGCAAGATATAAGTCTATTGTTAAATGAAGATATAGTTGAAGTCGAAAGAGTTTTGAGGCTTATACAAACTTTTGACCCTATTGGAGTTGGCGCCAGAAACTTAAGTGAATGTCTTATGATTCAACTTAAGGAAAAAGGTATTCAAGATAAAAATGCATATATTATTGTGGAAAAATATTTAGAAGAAATAGCTACCAATAAAATTCAAAAAATTGCTAAGGATTTGCATATTACTGTATCAAGGGTTCAAAGCATTTGTGATATTATAAAAATGTTAGAACCAAAGCCTTCAAGAGGATTTATCGTAGACAGTGACAATATAAGATATATTGTTCCTGATGTTACTGTAGAAAAAATTAATGGTGAGTATATTATAATAGTTAATGATAATAATTTGCCTTTATTATCAATAAGCAGTTATTATAAAAATATGGTAAATACTTTGGATGACAAAGAAGCAAATAAATTTTTATCAGACAAACTCAATTCTTCTATGTGGCTCATTAAAAGTATAGAACAAAGAAGAATGACTCTTTATAAAGTTGCTGAATCAATATTGAAATTTCAAAGGAAGTTTTTTGATGAAGGAAGAACTGCTCTGAAACCTTTAATTCTTAAGGATGTAGCAGATGATATTGGTGTTCACGAATCCACAGTGAGCAGAGCTACCAATGGAAAATATATGCAGACTCCTATTGGATTGTTTGAGCTTAAGTATTTTTTTGCCAGCAGCATTAATGAAACAGATGGCGATGGTGTATCATCAACAAGTGTTAAAACACAAATCAAAGAATTAATAGAAAATGAAAATCCCCAAAAAACCTTAAGCGACCAAAAAATTGCTGAAATGCTGAGTACAAGCGGCATAAATATATCCAGAAGAACTGTTGCAAAATACAGAGATGAAATGAGAATATGTTCATCGTCAATGAGAAGAAGATATTAAAATTTAAATATAAACATATATAAGGGAATATGTTAATTATTATCGCATATTCTTTTTTTGTATGAAAATATTAATAAGAAAAAATACAAAAGCACTATACAACTATAATTTAGTATGTTATAATTCATGTTGTAGACGGTTAATTACTCCGTAATTCTAAATAGTATAACACATATATGGAAACACTTCGATATCAAATCAAAATAATAATCCAAAAAATCAAAAAGACTATTGCAATATAATGTAAATATGGTAGAATAAGAACAGGGACGTTAAACGAGAAGCAGGGACAAAATATATCCCGGAGGCATTTATGGACATTAATAAAATAATTGAAATTCAAAGTAAGATAGTTCCTGAAACGGTTGAATTGTTAATGGAAAGATATGAAATACTTAAAGTGATAAGCACATTTAAGCCTATTGGCAGAAGAACATTAGCAGTTAAGCTTGGGATTACTGAAAGAACAATGCGAACTGAAATTGATAAATTAAAAGAAATGAATTTGATTGAGATTAAAGCATCCGGTGTAGAGTTGACGTCAGTTGGAATTGATTTGTTATCAGAAATTAATGATACTTTTTATTACATTAAAAACTTATCTGAGCTAGAATTAAAGTTAATGGAAAAGCTAAAATTAAAGAAAGTAGCTGTAGTTTCCGGAGATGTTGAAAAAGATATTTTTACTTTCAACAATTTGGGTAAAAAAGCTGCTGAAATTATTTTGGAATACATAAAAAACGATACAATTTTAGGCATTACAGGCGGTACTACAATGGCTTGTGTTGTAAACCAAATGAAAAGGAAAAAAGGAATTAAAAATCTTCTGGTCTTGCCGGCAAGAGGTGGTTTGAACGAAGAATTAGAAATACAAGCAAACACAATAGCTGCAAATTTAGCAGAAAAATTAGATTCCCAATATAAACTTTTACACATACCTGATAATTTAGATGAACAAGAATTAAATGTTTTAAAAAATAACAAATTAATAAATGATGTTCTTTCAGATATACAAAAAATTAACTTGTTGGTTTTTGGACTTGGAAATGCTAGAGAAATGGCAATAAGAAGAAATTCTGAAAAGAATGTATTTAATATAATCGAAAAAGAAAATCTGACGGCCGAGGCATTTGGTTATTTTTTTAACAATGAAGGCGATGTAAAAATGCAAATTAATTCTGTTGGAATCACATTGGAAAATTTTAAGGAAATAAAAAATTCCATTGGAGTTGCAGCAGGTAGCTCAAAAGCAGAAGCGATTTATGCAATTTCTAAATTTAATAATAATTTTATCCTTGTTACAGATGAAGCTGCTGCAAAAAGGATATTAGAATTATAATTATAAAAAATTTAAATACTAATTATATAATTTTAGGAGGATAACATGGTTAGAGTAGCAATTAATGGTTTTGGGAGAATAGGGAGATTGGCATTAAGACTCATGGCACAGGATGATGATTTTAAAGTTGTGGCAATTAATACAAATTCCGATGCTGAAACATTGGCGTATTTATTAAAATATGACACTGCACATGGAAATTTCATGACTGATAAAATTTCTTACAAAGACAATATTTTAAATGTAAACGGAAACGAAATAATAACATCCAGAGTTAAAGAACCAGAAAACTGTAATTGGAAAGAACTTGATATTGATGTAGTTATCGATTGTACCGGTAAATTTAATGACAAGGAAAAAGCGGAAGCTCATATTAAAGCCGGAGCTAAAAAAGTAGTGTTGTCTGCACCAGGAAAAGGAGATATTAAAACCATAGTTTATAATGTAAATCATGATATTCTTGACGGAACTGAAACAGTTGTATCTGCAGCATCATGCACAACAAACTGCCTTGCACCGTTGGCAAAAGTATTAAACGATGAATTTGGAATAGTAAAAGGACTTATGACTACAGTTCATGCATACACAAATGACCAAAATATTCATGACAATTCACATAAAAAAGGAATCATGGCAAGAAGAGGCCGTGCTGCGGCTGCTAATATTGTTCCAGCATCAACAGGAGCAGCAAAGACAGTAGGAGTTGTTCTTCCTGAATTAAAAGGTAAACTTGACGGAATAGCTCTACGTGTTCCTACTCTAACAGGTTCAGTTGTTGATTTAACAGTTGAATTAAAAAGAAACACAACAGTTGAAGAAATTAATGCTGCAGTTAAAAAAGCTTCTAATGAAACGTTGGCTTATACAGAAGATCCAATTGTATCAAGTGATGTAATAGGAAGTAGATATGCATCAGTATTTGATGCGTTGTCAACTCAAATTATTGAGGTTGAAGGAAAACAAATGGTAAAACTAATTACTTGGTACGATAATGAAATGTCATTTACTTCTCAGTTAGTAAGAATTGTTAAATATTGGGGATCAATGAAATAAAAAAATAGATGAGCAATTATAAACGTTTTAATGTTTTTCAATTGCTCTCTTATTGTTGTTGGAGGGATAAGAATGAATAAAAAAACTTTAAGAGATATAAGTGTTTCAGGCAAAAAAGTTCTTGTGAGATGTGATTTCAACGTTCCTTTGGACAAGGAAGGAAATATTACAGATGATATTAGAATTACAAGCTCCATGCCTACTATAAACTACCTTTTGGACAACGGTGCTGCTGTAATACTTATGTCACATCTTGGTAGACCAAAAGGGCAGGCATTAAAGGAATATTCTTTAGATCCAGTTGCAAAGAGGCTTTCCGAACTTCTCGGAAAAAACATTATTTTTGAAGACTGTGATATAGTTGTAGATGATAAGGTTAAAGAAGATGCTTTAAAGCTAAAATCAGGAGACGTCATGCTTCTTCAAAATACAAGGTTTAGAAAGGAAGAAGAAAAAAATGCAGGTGATTTAGCTAAGGACCTGGCATCACTTGGCGATTTGTTTGTTAATGATGCTTTTGGAACTGCTCACAGGGCTCATTCTTCTAATGTAGGAATTTGTAGTTTCCTTCCTTCAGCTGTAGGGTTTTTAGTCGAAAAAGAAATTGATGTTATGGGTACAGCTTTAGAAAATCCAAAGAGACCTCTTACAGCTATTTTAGGAGGAGCAAAAGTTTCTGATAAAATTGCAGTTATAGAAAATTTATTAAATATTGCTGATAATATATTAATTGGCGGAGGCATGATGTATACATTCCTAAAAGCGGAGGGATTTAATACAGGATCATCCCTTTTAGAAGAAGATAAAGTTCAATTAGCCAAAGAATTAATAGAAAAATCAAAACAAAAAAATGTTAAGCTTATATTGCCCGTAGATACAGTTGCAGCAAAAGAATTTAAGAATAATACAGAGTTTTTCACAACTACTGCAGACAAAATACCAAATGATTTCATGGGACTTGATATAGGAGAAAAAACAATAGAAATTTTCACCGAAGTTATTAAAAATTCTAAAACTATTATTTGGAATGGACCTCTTGGTGTTTTTGAAATGGATAATTTTGCAAAAGGAACAAATTCTATTGCAAAGAGTATAGCACAGAACAAAGATGCAGTTTCCATCATAGGTGGAGGAGACAGTGCTGCAGCAGTTGAAAAAATTGGTCTTGGCGATAAAATAACTCATATATCAACAGGTGGAGGAGCTTCTTTAGAATTTTTAGAAGGCAAAGTTCTCCCCGGCATAGATGCTGTTGATGACAAATAAGGAGATAAAATATGAGAAAAATATTAGTAGCCGGTAACTGGAAAATGAATAATGATGTGGAAGCCAGCTTGAAGCTTACGGAAAATTTAAAAGAATTGTCCAAGGAATTTGATCAAAATGTAGATGTTATTATTTGCCCTCCTTTTGTTTCGCTTTATTCGGTTAAACAAGCATTAAATGGTACATCAATAAAAATCGGGGCACAAAATATGCATTTTGAGGATCGCGGTGCGTACACAGGGGAAATTTCTCCTTTAATGTTAAAAGAATTAGGCGTGGAGTATGTTATAATAGGTCATTCTGAAAGAAGACAATATTTTAATGAAACAGATGAAACTGTAAATAAAAAGTTGAAATCAGCTTTGAAATATGGTTTGAAACCAATACTCTGCGTTGGAGAAACATTGGAACAAAGAGAAAGCGGCATAGAAAAACAAACAGTTAAAAATCAAATTGTTAAAGCATTTGAAGATATAGATTTATCAGATGCAGAAAAAATGGTTGTTGCCTATGAGCCTATATGGGCAATTGGAACAGGAAAAACGGCGACAAGTCAACAGGCTAATGATATGGCAGCGTTTATTAGATTAGCTATCGCTGATACATATGACAGAGAACTGTCAGAAAAAATTACTATTTTATACGGCGGCAGTGTGAAATTAGATAATGCAAATGAAATATTAAGTCAATCTGACATAGATGGAGCACTGGTTGGCGGAGCAAGCTTAAAAGCTGTTGAGTTTTCAGAAATTATTAATTATTCGAAATGAGGAAGGTCGTATGAATAAAGTAACAGCATTAATCATTCTTGATGGTTGGGGAATGGGCAAGGATTATGAAGGGAATGCTATTAAAAGAGCAAAAACACTTAATTTCGACTTGTTAATGAGAAAGTATCCAAATACCGTTTTGTCAGCCAGCGGTTATGATGTAGGACTTCCTAAAGGGCAGATGGGAAATTCTGAAGTTGGACATTTAAATATTGGAGCAGGCAGGATTGTATATCAGGATTTCACCAGAATAACTAAATCAATTGAAGATAGAGAATTTGAAACCAATGAAGCACTTAATAACGCTATTGGTTATGTTAAACAGAATAATTCAACTTTGCATTTAATCGGACTTTTGTCAGATGGGGGAGTGCACAGCCACAACACTCATTTGTACAGTTTAATTGAACTTGCTAAAAAAAGTGGATTAAATAACGTGGAAATTCATTGCATAACTGATGGACGTGATGTAAGTCCTACAAGTAGTCCAAATTACATAAAAGAATTAAAGAAAAAAATTAAAACTATCGGCGTCGGTCACATTGCTTCAATCATGGGAAGATATTATGCAATGGACAGAAACAAGCAATGGGACAGAGTTGAATTGGCATATAATGCATTGGTAAACGGAAAAGGTGAAAAATTTTCTGATCCTCTTGAGGCTGTGAAACATTCTTATTTAGATGGCGTTACTGATGAGTTTATAAAACCGTTGCTTATTGAAAAAGAAACTGGTGAGATAGCAACGATTAAAGACAATGATGCAGTTATATTTTTCAATTTCAGACCAGACAGGGCAAGAGAAATTACAAGAGCTTTTGTTGATGAAGATTTCAATAACTTCGAAAGAAAAAAAATAAATGTAAAGTTTGTTTGCATGACTCAATATGATAAAACTATAGAAAATGTTGATGTTGCTTATGCGCCGCACTTTGTTAAAAACACTCTTGGAGAATATTTAAGTAGCAAAGGTATAAAACAGCTAAGAGCTGCTGAAACTGAAAAATATGCGCATGTTACATATTTTTTCAATGGAGAAATAGAAGAGCCTTTTAAACATGAAGTAAGAATATTAGTACCTTCTCCTGATGTTGCTACTTACGATATAAAGCCGGAAATGAGTGCTTTTGAGCTTAAAAACATGATTATGGAAGAGTTAGATAAAGACATTTATCAAGTTATGATAATTAACTTTGCAAATCCTGATATGGTGGGGCATACTGGAGATATAGATGCAGCTATCAAGGCTGTCGAAGCTGTAGATAAATGCCTTGGAGAAATTGTGAATTATATAATAAGGACAGACGGTATTGCATTAGTCACGGCAGATCATGGTAATTGTGAAGAGATGCTTGATACTACAACACTTTTGAAAATTACGGCACATTCCACAAATAAAGTTCCTTTTATAGTAGTTAACAACACAAAAAAATTAAAGCTTCATGAAGGTATTTTAGCAGATATTGCACCAACCATGCTCGAACTTATGGGTATTGAAAAACCTGTTGAAATGACAGGACAAAGCTTGATTGAACATAATAAATAATAATAATAAATAAAAAATAATAATGCGGAGGCTTATAATGACGATAATATCAGATGTATATGCAAGAGAAATATTAGATTCAAGAGCAAATCCAACAATTGAAGTTGAAGTATGGACAGAAAGCGGCGGATATGGAAGAGCGGGAGTGCCTTCAGGAGCTTCTACCGGAGCATTTGAAGCAGTTGAGTTAAGAGATGGTGATAAATCAAGATATCTTGGTAAAGGTGTATCAACTGCTGTTGATAATGTAAACAATATTATTGCTCCTGAATTAATAGGAAGAGATGCTATCGATCAAGTTTTAATAGATAAAATGTTAATAGAACTTGACGGTACTCCTAATAAGGGAAAATTGGGAGCTAATGCAATTCTAGGGGTATCAATAGCTTGTGCCAAAGCAGCAGCAGATACGCTGGGATTAGCACTTTATCAGTATCTCGGTGGAGTTAATGCAAAAACTCTTCCGGTTCCAATGATGAACATATTAAATGGCGGACAACATGCCGATAACAATGTTGATATACAGGAATTTATGGTGATGCCTGTTGGAGCATGTTGCTTTAAAGAAGCATTGCGCATGGGTGCTGAAATATTCCACAGCTTAAAAGGCGTACTTAAAGGTAAGGGGTTAAATACTTCTGTTGGAGATGAGGGTGGATTTGCACCAAACTTATCATCAAACGAAGAAGCATTGGCTACAATAGTAGAAGCAATAGAAAAAGCAGGCTACGTTCCGGGCAAAGATGTTATGCTCGCTATTGACGTGGCTGCAACTGATTTGTACAATCCAGAAACAAAGATATACACTCTTGAAGGTGAAGGCAGGAAGTTCACTCAGTCTGAAATGGTTGATTTTTATGTTGATTTAGTAAATAAATATCCTATTATATCAATTGAAGACGGAATGAATGAAGATGATTGGGAAGGCTGGAAAATACTTACTGAAAAGCTTGGAGACAAAATTCAGCTTGTTGGAGATGATTTATTTGTTACTAATACTGAAAGAATTAAAAAAGGCATTGAATTAAAAGTAACAAATTCAGTTTTAATAAAATTGAATCAAATTGGAACAATAACTGAAACATTGGATGCAATTGAAATGGCAAAAAGAGCAGGATATACTGCAGTTGTGTCTCATCGTTCAGGAGAAACTGACGATGCTACTATTGCAGATCTGGTAATTGCAGTTAATGCGGGACAAATTAAAACAGGTGCTCCATCAAGAATAGACCGTGTTGCAAAGTATAATCAGCTTCTAAGATTAGAAGATAATTTAGGTGATGCTGCTCAATATGACGGAATGGAAGTATTTTACAACATAAAACGATAGACGAACTATTCAGAACGTATACGAACAATGGGATAACAATTGTTGTCCCGTTGTTTTGATATAATTCTGCAACCGTTTTGCAATTGTTAAAATTTTTATTGCTTTAAAAATTTTTTAATGTTATAATTCTAATGTTATTCAGAAGAAGTTACAGGAGGTGTGTATAGTGGAAGTAGTTGTAAGAATATTTTTGATAATTGCAAGTTTGTTTCTTATTGCCAGTATTTTGTTGCAATCAGGTAAATCAGCCGGAATGTCTGGTGAAATTGCCGGAGGAGCCGAATCCATTTGGGGTAGGAATAAAGGCAGGAGTTATGAAGGCAAGCTTGAAAAGGCAACAGCCGTTTCTGCAGTTGTTTTCGTAGTTGCTTCATTAATTCTATTAGCTATTCAGTAATAATTTGTAATTTTTTGGAAATAATATAATTGTGGTTATTCTGTATTCATAATCGTTTTGGAATATATTTTCAATGTGTATAGGTGACCGACACGAAATTTTTATTTGCGTCGTTTATTTTTTATGTACATAAGCAACCGATATAATCAAGCTTATGTCATTAAATCAAATTATTTAACAATGGAGGAAATTAACAAATGGGTACTTTAATAATAGCCCCTATAGTTGGGGTTTTGGCATTGCTTTTTGCTTTTTACAAAGCATCAGTCATCAGCAAGGTTGATCCTGGTACGGAAAGGATGAAAGAAATATCTTCATTTATTCATGAAGGAGCAATGGCATTCCTTGCAAGAGAATACAAATCAGTTGGACTTTTTGCAATTATTTTGTTCGTCATTCTAGGCTTTGGAATTGGTTGGACAACTGCTTTGGCATATGCCGTAGGATCAGGTTTTTCTATTATGGCAGGATATTTTGGAATGACAGTTGCTACAAAGGCTAATGTAAGAACAGCTAATGCTGCAAAAGAATCAGGAATGAACAAGGCTTTGGATGTAGCATTCTCAGGTGGTTCAGTAATGGGCATGGTAGTTGTTGGCCTTGGTCTTTTGGGAACAGGAGTATTTTGGTTAATTTTTAAAGATGCAAGTATTATAACAGGTTTCAGTCTTGGAGCTTCTTCAGTAGCATTGTTTGCGCGTGTTGGCGGCGGTATTTATACAAAAGCAGCTGACGTTGGAGCTGACCTTGTAGGAAAAGTTGAAGCAGGAATACCAGAAGATGACCCAAGAAACCCTGCAGTTATAGCAGATAATGTTGGTGACAATGTTGGTGACGTTGCTGGTATGGGAGCAGACTTGTTTGAATCATATGTTGGTGCTATAGTGTCATCAATTACATTGGGAGTTATTGCTTACGAAGGCGGCATTGGAGTTATGTTCCCGATGTTGATTTGCGCAGTAGGTATTTTGGCTTCTATAATAGGAACAATGTTTGTAAGAGGAAAAGAAGGATCTAATCCTCAAAAAGCTTTAAACATGGGTACATATATGAGTTCGTTGGTAGTTGTAGTTGCAGCGTTCTTCTTGAGCCAGTCTATTCTTGGAAGTTTGCAGCCTTTCGGATCAATTGTTTTTGGTCTGGCTGTTGGTTTAATTATAGCAAAAATTACTGAAGTTTATACTTCGGGTGACTATAAATATGTACAGGAAATTGCTAACCAATCAGAAACAGGAGCAGCTACTACAATAATCAGTGGTTTGTCAGTTGGTATGAGATCAACTGGTTATCCAATAGTTGTTTTGGCAGTTGGTATAATTGGTGCATACTATATCGCAGGTTATACTCCTGAAGGTTTAAACACAGTGAAAGGTTTGTACGGTATAGCTCTTGCAGCAGTAGGTATGCTTTCTACAACTGGTATGACAGTTGCAGTTGATGCTTATGGACCAATTGCAGATAATGCAGGCGGTATTGCAGAAATGTACGAATTACCTCATGGAGTAAGAGAAATTACTGATAAACTTGACTCAGTTGGAAATACTACAGCGGCAATCGGTAAAGGATTTGCAATCGGATCAGCAGCATTAACGGCTTTGGCACTCTTTGCATCGTATACTCAAGCAGTTGGAATAACATCAATCAGTTTAACAGAACCAACAGTAATTGCCGGTTTATTCATAGGTGGTATGCTTCCGTTCTTATTCTCTGCTATTACAATGAGTGCAGTTGGTAAAGCGGCATTCTCAATGATTGAAGAAGTAAGAAGACAGTTCAGAGAAATGCCTGGAATCATGGAAGGAAAAGATAAACCAGATTACAGAAGATGCGTTGATATTTCTACAGCAGCAGCTTTAAGAGAAATGATTATACCAGGTCTGTTAGCAGTTGTAGTTCCATTATTGGTAGGATTCCTGCTTGGTACAGAAGCTCTTGGAGGACTTCAGGCTGGTGCATTGGTATCAGGTGTTCTTATGGCAATTATGATGTCAAATGCTGGCGGTGCTTGGGATAATGCTAAGAAATACATTGAATCAGGTACACATGGAGGAAAAGGAAGTGCAGCTCACAAAGCAGCAGTTGTTGGAGATACAGTTGGTGACCCATTCAAAGATACTTCAGGACCTTCTATAAATATATTAATTAAACTTATGACAGTTGTTTCACTTGTATTTGGACCAATGTTGGCACAATACGGTGGAGTATTGCTTAAACTTTTTTAAAATAACATGTATTCAAGACTTCTTTTATTGAGAGGTCTTTTTTTCTTGCAGTTATATCGACTGGTATGGTATAATTATTTTTGAAAATTAACATATAATGTATCAATAGGTCAATTAATTATTAAGAATACAGTATTTATTATTAAATCAGATTTTATTCTTTTGCTTAAATTTTCACCACCGCTATTTATTATAAATTTTTATATTTTACTCTTAATCAAGTGAAAGGATTACATAGTTATGCATATTGAAGTTGACGGACTTAACATAAACTACATAGATGAGGGTACTGGCAGTGCTGTGTTACTTCTTCATGGCTGGGGAGGCAGTATTCAGACAATGATGCCTATTTTTAATATATTAAAAGATAAATTTAGGGTTATAGCGATGGATTTGCCAGGATTTGGTGAAAGTGATACACTTGCGGAATATTGGAATTCGTATGATTACGCACAATGTGTTATAAAATTTATTGAAAAAATTGGATTAAAGAGTATAATATTATTTGGACATTCACATGGTGGAAGAATTTCCATAATATTATCAAGTAAGTATGATGTTGTAAAGAAGCTTATACTTATCGATAGTGCAGGTATTATACCTAAAAGGAGCATCGGATATTATTTAAAAATATATTCATTTAAATTTTTAAAAAAAATATACATAAATTTTGCAAGGTGTAATACAAAACAACAAAATTTAGAAAAATTTTATAAAAAATTTGGTTCTGTTGATTATATAGAATCACAGGGAATTATGCGTCAAACTATGGTAAAGGTAATCAATGACAATTTAATAGATTTGCTGCCAAAAATTAAAGTTCCTACATTGTTATTATGGGGAGAAAACGACCAGGATACACCTCTTTATATGGGTAAAATGATGGAAGAAAGAATAAGTGACAGCGGATTGGTTATTTTTAAAGGAGCAGGACATTATTCATACATTGATTGCTATGAACAGTTTAAGGCAGTGGTTAATTATTTTTTAAAAAATGATTTCATAATTTAGGAGTGAGAAAATGCAGTCGATAATTTTATTATTTGCAGTATGTTGGTTTATGTTATGTATATACAAGATGAAATATTTTCTTCACATGATTCAAATTGAAGGGTATAGTGTCAATAAGTACATAGAATGGATTGGAAGTCACAAAGATAAGGTTTATACAAGAAAAGATAAAATTTATACAATAATTTCTATAATAAATACAGTTTTTTTTGTATTTGCGGCAACGAGTAGTAAAAATCAAAATTTATATCCTTACGCAATGGCTAGTTCTGTATTTACATCACTATTTTTAATTTTAGGAACTAAATCAAAACATGAATCAAAAAAGGCACTTGTATTTACAGCAAGGGCTAAGAGGTTGTATTTTATTTCACTTTTAATGGTGTTACTTGATTTTGCAATTGTGTTATTTATAATTAATATAATTTTAGGGGATGTTGCTAAATACTTTCCATTGTGGGCCGGTATATTGTCTGTTACTTACTATTTTTCCGTATATTATATTGCAGGAGCCGCTTATATCGCAAGGCCAATAGAAAAAAAAATTAATAATAAATTCTATGAAACTGCTTCGAATAAGATTAAAAGTATGAAGAACTTAACTTCTGTTGGCATTACAGGCAGTTATGGAAAAACAAGTACAAAGTTTTTAACTGCCACTATTTTAAATGAAAAATATAATGTTTTGAATACTCCGGAAAGCTACAATACACCGATGGGCATCAGCAAAATAATAAACAATAAATTGACAGAGAAATACGATGTTTTTATTGCTGAACTAGGAGCTACACATATAGGCGATATAGAAGAAGTTGCAGTTCTCACAAATCCAAAAATAGGAATAATTACATCTATAGGACCATGTCACTTGGAAACTTTCAAATCACTTGATAATATAATGAGAACAAAGTACGAACTTATTGAAAAATTGCCAGTTGATGGTGTTGCAATTTTTAATTATGACAATGAATATGTCAAAAAATTGGCCGACAAAACATTCAAGGAAAAAATATTGTATGGCATAGAAAATATTGAAGATACTGATGTCTTTGCAACTAATATCAACGTTAACAGCAAAGGTTCAACATTCTCTTTAAGTATAAGCGGTTTAGGAACAATTGACTGTGAAACAAAGCTTTTAGGAGAACACAACATATTAAATATTCTTGCAGGAGCAGCGGCAGCTAAAGCTTTAGGGCTTTCTTTGGAGGAAATTTCAAGAGGAATTTCAAAAATAGAAAGTGTTGAACACAGATTGCAGCTTATTGACCCTGGAACAGGTGTGATTGTCATTGATGATGCATTCAATTCTAATCCCGACGGTGCTAAAGCTGCTCTGGATGTTCTAGATTCTTTTATAGATAAAAGAAAAATAATAGTTACACCCGGTATGGTAGAATTGGGTGAAATAGAAGAAAAAGAGAATGAAAAATTTGGAGAAAATATTGCGAAAGTATGTGATGTTGCAATATTAGTAGGTAAAAATAGAACTCTTCCAATATACAGAGGAATGAAAAAGCTTGAATTTAATGAAAATAATTTGTATGTGGTTAATTCATTAGATGAAGCAAGCGAAATATTAAAGACATTGACAAAAGTAAATGATGTAGTACTTTTTGAAAATGATTTGCCTGACACATACAATGAAAAATAAATATGGAGGATATATGAAAAAATCTATTGGTATTATTATTGGCGGAAAATCTGTGGAGCATGAAGTATCAATAATTACAGGATTGCAGGTTCTTGACAACATTGACAAAAGCATTTATGAACCCAGGATAATTTACATACAAAAAGATGGAAAGTGGTATATTGGAAATAGCCTCCATGACATCAATAACTATAAAGCAAAACAGTTTGAAGGAGCATATGAAGTTTTGCCGGGATTCAGAGATGGGAAACTTATGCTATATCCTCATCCGGAAATTAAACAAGGATTCTTCGGTAAGAAGTATGATACAGTAGCTGTGGACGTTGTATTCCCGGCAGTGCATGGTACTAATGTTGAGGATGGTGCCCTTCATGGAATGTTTCAAATGAATGGGGTGCCATGTGCATTCGGGTCAGTTTTAAGTTCAGCAGTGGGAATGGATAAAGTTGTTATGAAACAAGTATTTCAGAGCAACAATTTGCCTGTAGTGGATTACGCATGGTTTTATAGAAGCGAGTTTGAGGCGAATAAAGATGAAATACTCGGAAATGTTGAAAAAATTGGATATCCGCTTATTGTTAAGCCTGCAAATTTAGGTTCTAGCGTTGGTATCAGCAAGGCTAAAAATTATGATGAACTTTTAGTTTCCATAGAAGTTGCCATGAATTATGACAGAAAAATAATTGTGGAAAAATGCCTGGAAGATGTGAGAGAAATAAATTGTGCAGTTATGGGATATGAAAATAACCTTGTTGCATCACTTTGTGAAGAACCGGTTGGTTGGAAAGAATTTCTTACATATGAAGATAAATATGTAAATAAAAAGAAAGATTCTTCGGAACCTAAAAGAAGAATTCCTGCAGATTTGCCAGAAGAAATTACAAACAGTATCAAGAATTATGCAAAGGAATCGTTTAAAGCAGTAGATTGTTGCGGAAATGCAAGAATAGATTTCTTATATGATGGCAATAATATTTATGTGAATGAAATTAATACAATTCCAGGTTCCATTGCATTTTATTTGTGGGAAGGAATGAATATATCATTCAAAGATCTTATTACAAAAATCATAGAGTTTGCAGAATTACAGCAAAATCAAAGAAAATCAAATATCGTTTCTTATGATATTGATTTATTAAATAAAATGGGAAGCGGCACAAAACACAAATAATAGGGCGGGTCTTGAACCCGCCTGAAATTTAATTAAATTAACTTAATAAATTAAGTAAGGCGGGACATTCATATAAGGTGATGTTCAATAGGAGAGTCAATATGAACTTTAAAGAAAAAATATTAGCGTTTATGAAAGAAGAAGCGTATAAGCCTTTAACATTTACTGAGCTTATGCATGAATTTAAAATTGAATCAAGCATGAAGAAAGAACTTCTAAAAGCATTGAATGAACTTGAAAATGAAGGTAAGATTATATTTACAAGAACTGAAAGATATGGTATTCCTGAAAAAATGAATTTGGTCATAGGAACATTAGATGGACATCAGAAGGGCTATGCATTCTTAAGACCGGATGACAAGGATATTAAGGATATATTCATTTCACCTGTTGACATGAACGGTGCAATGCATGGAGACAGAGTAATTGTAAGACCTATGGCTGTATCAGAAGAAGTTAAAAGCCCAGAAGGAAAAGTTATAAGAATAATTGAAAGAGCTAACGAATATGTGATAGGTACATTTCAAAAAAGCAGTCACTTTGGATTTGTGGTGCCTGATGATAAAAAAATAGCTTTTGATATATTCATTCCTAAAGAAGAATTTCACAATGCTCAAACAAACAACAAAGTTAATGTAAAAATTACTGAATGGCCGGATAAAAGAAAAAATCCGGAAGGCAAGATAGTTGATATAATTGGTGATATAGAGGATACAAAGACTCACATAGAAGCTGTTTTATTGGCTAAAAAAGTAAGACAGTCATTTTCTGAAGATGTAATAAAAGAAGCGATAAAAGTATCAGATGAAGGCATCCATGAGAAAGAAATTCAAAGGCGTGCAGATTTAAGACATCTCCCTATAATCACCATAGACGGAGAAGATGCAAAGGATTTAGATGATGCAGTCTACGTTGAAAAAGTAAGTGATAATGAGTATAAACTAGGTGTACATATTGCAGATGTAACTCATTACGTTAAAGAAGACAGAAAATTGGATAAAGAAGCTTTAAAAAGAGCAACAAGCATTTACATAAGCGACAGAGTTATACCGATGTTGCCAAAAGAATTATCAAACGGCGTATGCAGTTTAAATCCCAATGAGGATAAACTTACCCTTTCTGTTGAAATGATAATTAACGCTGAAGGAAAAGTTGTAGATTATAAAATATTCGAAAGTATCATAAGAAATCATTACAGAATGACTTATACAGATGTATCAGACATACTGGAAAATAATGATGAAAATTTAATGGAAAAATACAAAGAAGTTGTTCCAATGTTTAGATTAATGGAAGAACTTAGCTTGATATTAAGGAAAAAGAGAGAAGTGAGGGGAGCAATAGATTTTGAATTCCCTGAAACAAAAATTATAACAGATGCATCTGGTAAAGCCATTGATGTAACTAAGTATGAAAGACGAGTTTCAAATAAAATAATTGAGGAATTTATGCTTGCGTGCAATGAAACAGTTGCAGAACATTACTATTGGCTCAATATGCCATTTGTATACAGAATCCATGAAGATCCTGATGAAGAAAAAATGTATGAATTTAGTCAATTAATACACAACTTAGGATATACACTTAAAGGAAATAATGATGTACATCCAAGAGAACTTCAACAGTTATTGTTTAAAATAAAAGGCACTAAAGAAGAAACATTAATTAATAACATGATGCTTCGTTCTTTAAGAAAGGCAATATATTCACCGGAATGTTCTCCGCACTTTGGGCTAGCAGCTCAATATTACTGCCATTTTACATCACCTATCAGAAGATATCCTGATTTGCAGATACACAGAATTATAAAGGGACAGCTTAACGGAAGATTATCAGAAAATGATTATCAAAGATTGTCTGAAAGAACTGCAGCAGTAGCAGAACAATCATCTAAGATGGAAAGAATCGCAGATGAAATTGAAAGAGATGTAGATAAAATTAAAATTGCAGAATATATGTCAGATAAAATCGGAGAAGAATACGATGGAGTTATATCTGGTGTTACAAGTTTTGGAATTTTTGTAGAACTTGAAAATTCAGTTGAAGGCCTTGTGCACATATCAAATATGGTTGATGATTACTATATTTTCAACAGTGAAAAGAAAGAACTTTATGGCCAGGCAAGCAAAAAAGTATATAAAATTGGTGATCCTGAAAAAATCAGAGTGTCAAAGGTAAGCATAGCGAGAGCAGAAGTCGACTTTGTTTTAATTGATGAATTTCATAAAGAAAAAATAAAAGCAGAAGAAAAAGAATTGATTGAAGCGATTAAATAAAACTTAATGTTACTTTAAGGTTATTAGTTTACATTATAAAATGTAGGATGTGAACTTAGGGAACGACAACTGTCGTTCCTAAAATATTATCGTGAGTTAAGCGATACCCTCGGGGGTTGTGATTATACTCTCAAAACGAAAGATTGTCTATTTGTTAAATCGTGCATAAAAAAATAAAAAATGCATATTTAATAAAGAATCTGACATTTGACAATGCAAATTATTAATGTTATAATCATCCTACACTTAATGGCAGGTGATTGTATGGCTGAGAACACAAAAAATGTTGCAAGTAACAGAGTTGCATATCATGAATATTTTATAGAAGATAAATATGAAGCTGGTATTGTGCTTGTGGGAACAGAAGTTAAATCAATAAGGCAGGGAAAAGTTAACCTAAAAGATAGTTATGTAAACATAAAAGATGGTGAGGCTTATGTTTATAATATGCATGTCAGTCCCTATGAAAAAGGTAACATTTACAATGTTGACCCGCTAAGGCCTAGAAAACTTTTGTTAAACAAAAGAGAAATTAGAAAATTGACTGGATTATCAACATTAAAAGGCTATTCATTAATACCGTTAAGTTTATATCTCAAAAATGGTCTTGTGAAAATGGATCTGGCTGTAGCTAAAGGCAAGAAGAATTATGACAAACGTCAAGATCTTGCTAAAAAAGATGCAGAGCGCAGAATGCAAAGACAAGACGATTAACCTATTACGGGGGCGTAAATGGTTTCGACGGGGGTATAGAAGGAAGATAAGCGAGTCGTTGCGCTGAACAACGTTAAAAGTGGCAAAAAATATAAACGCAAAAGAAAATAATAATTTAGCATTCGCTGCGTAAGCAGCTGCTTGTTCCACTTAACCGGCCTGTAGGTTAAACTGGGGCATCATCTAAATCAGGGAACTGCTTAAGGGGGCTTCGACCTTAAGTTGAACAATCGAAGATAGCAGAGATTGAAGCCTGGACATAGGCGTCAGTTGAAGCGAAATTTAAATTATGTCCTGCACTCGGAGAAAGTCTTGTGGAAATATTTTCGGACGTGGGTTCGACTCCCACCGCCTCCACCATACGGAAATAATAAGAACACCTACTATTTTGTTGGCGGGTTTGTTCTAATAATAAAATTAGAGTAGGTATATACCTGCTCTTTTTTTGATTTACGAGTAGATAAAGTTGACTTAAGAAAGTTGACGATATATAATTATATATATGAAATAAATGGATTTATTAAAAAGGGGATACAAAGAATGAAAAGAAAAATATTAACTTTTATATTGTTATTTATAATGATAACAACGACAGTATATGCAAATGAAATGTTGGATATCCAATCCCACTGGGGTAAATCCAACATAGAGTATCTAATAGGCAGAGGTTCAATCAATGGTTATCCTGATGGAACATTCAGACCAGATGGAACAATAACAAGAGCAGAGTTTGTAAAGATAGCATTAGGAAGTG
>NZ_JAWQJF010000116.1:0-27717 GCF_033447055.1 Sedimentibacter sp. | reverse complement strand
TAAGGTATGATTCTTATTGCTGTGTCAAATCCTTCCTTTGCCCCAACTACAAACACTTCATAAACCTTGACCTTTTTAAAATAACCATACAATGGTATTCCCAACAATATAACAGGTATTGCATATAGTGAAATTGTATTTAAAACTGTCTGCAGCATACTATCCCTCCTGTACGTTTTTAGCGTCTGATTTTTCTATATAGTTCTCAACTTTATATCTTTTCATCTTTTCAAACAACTTAGCAAGTATTACTGCTGAAACTGTTGAAATTGTTGTAGCAAGAATAACTGGTCCAATTACTTCAGTTGCATTTGCTGAACCTGCTGAAGCTCTTAACCCTATGACAGTTGCAGGTAAAAGGGTAACAGAAGATGTATTTATTGCAAGAAACATTACCATTGCATTGGTTGCAACTCCCTTGTGTTCGTTCAAAGTATCGAGTTCCTCCATTGCTTTAAGACCAAAAGGTGTAGCTGCATTTCCTAATCCAAGAATATTAGCTGCAATATTCATTATCATTGCTCCCATTGCAGGGTGATCCTCAGGAACTTCTGGAAATAGTCTTTTCGTAATAGGGCTTAACGCCTTCGCCAATCCTTTTATTAAACCTGCTTTTTCTGCAATAGCCATGATTCCCAGCCATAAAGTCATCATTCCAATAAGTCCTATGGCTATTTCTACTGCTATACCAGCATAGTTTATAGCTGCGTCAGTAACCGCCTGAACATTACCCGTAAAAATACCTACTATAACTCCAATAACAATTAAACCTAACCAAATTCCATTAATCATTTTCGTTCTCCAATCTTAAGTTTTATTTGTAGCCAGTAAATTTTGCGGGAACTTACAAATCCCTGTATCTTTCTCCTCTCTGTATATTTTATGCTTCTTATAACATTAATTAACTATTACTATTAAAAAACAAAGCAATTTACATACCAATAATAAGAGTTTGAACAAAAAACTTTCACAAAATTTTTCTTTTAAATTTCAATGCTTCTTGTTGGTATTTTCAGCAAAAAATGTGTGGCTTATTTATTATTTATTTCTCCATATTCCTGATTTCTGAACTAAAATAATTTAATTAAATAAGCTTTAAAAAAATCACTTATTTTTCAATCCGATATAAAATTCCGCAAAATAGGAAAATTCCTGTTTTGCGGAATGAATTATATATCTATTTTATATTTCCTAACCTTTTCATAAAAGGAAGTCTTGCTTATGTCGAGTAAATTCATTGCTTCCTTATAATCGCCCCCACTTATGCTTATTGCATCCTCTATTGCCTCTTTTTCTGTTTCATTAACGATGCTTCTTAACGTTTTCAATTCTCCGATACTGACTTTTTTGTACTGCCTGCCTCTCTTGAGAGCAAGATGTTTTGAAAAGATTGTTTTTCCCTCTGCCAGATTTACTGCTCTCTCAAGTATATTCTCCAGTTCTCTGACGTTTCCTGGATAATCATAAGCTGATAACAGTCTCAGAGCTTCTCCTGATATTCCCTTTTCTTCGCATCCCATTCTCTCACAAACCTTAGGTAATATGATATTTACCAACGTGTATATATCCTGCTTTCTTTCTCTTAAAGGTGGTATGTAAATAGGAAAAACATTAATTCTGTAATATAAATCTTCTCTGAACATTCCCTTTTGTATAGCCTCTTCAAGATTTCTATTTGTTGCAGCAATTATTCTTACATTCATCTTAATAATATTTCTGCCACCTACCTTGTAAAATGTCTTATCCTGAAGAACTTGAAGGAGCTTTACCTGCAAAGGCATGGATATTTCGCCTATTTCATCTAAAAACAATGTACCATTTTGAGCTGATTCAAAAAAACCTATTTTTCCGGATGATTTCGCCCCTGTGAAAGCTCCTCCCTCATATCCGAACAATTCGCTCTCCAGCAATGTCTCAGGTATAGAACTGCAATTAACTACTAAAAAGGGATTATCCTTATAACTACTATTGTCGTGAATAGCTTTAGCCAAAATACTTTTTCCTGTTCCGCTCTCCCCAAAAATCAGTACTGTTGAATTTGATTTTGATGCTTTCAATGCAAGCTTTTTAATATTAATTATTTCATTGCTATCACCAACAAAGCTTGGCAGAAGATTGATTGTTGTTTCATCATCGCTTAATTTTCTTTTGATTCTATAAAGATCTTTCAGAGCTTCATCTCTTTCTTTAATTATTTTCTTTATTTCGGAAATGTCTTTAATTTTTAAAACAGCCCCTGTTCTTCGACTTCCTTTATTGACAGGAATCAAGGAACAAATTGTGGGCCTGCCATTAATTTCCTTATATTCATTTATATAACTAATATCATTTCCAATTGCCGCATCGTAAAATTCTTTAATTGTAGAATTACCACTATGTATTTCAAATACATTCTTACCTATAACTCCATGAAACTCTGATTCTTTGCCCTTAGAACTAAATGTCTTACCCATGAGAAGGTCATTTATAGCCTCTCCTCTGTATGTGTAACCCTTAGTTTGATAAAATTTCATTTTTTTTGTTTCACCGTCTAGTACAACAATATGTCCTATGCACTTGGCATATTCAAACGTGTATTTATCGTCATTTACTTCGATTATTGCCATACCACTGGTAAAACCTACGCATCCGTAAATCCTAATATCTTTATAATTACAGTTCATTTCAAGTTTCTGAGCATTTTCAAACTGTTTGCTGTAAGCATATTTAGAAATTTCTCGCCTGTCATCATTAAAGGTTCCTATAGCAACGATTGCATCACCCTTTTGTATGTTGCCGTCATTTACACCTATGCACTTTAACGCATCTGGCTTAAGATTACCGTCATCTTTACCTATACTGCTGTCTGCAATAACTATTATATCACCCTTCTCAATTTTTCCTGAACCGTGACTGTAGCTATAATCACATTCAATTCCAAAAATTTCTTTAGCTTTATTATTATATATTTGAATTATTCCTTTGCTGTCAATAAAGATAAAACCATCAGACATCATGTCTGTAAATTGTTTTGCATAACCATCTGTTTCAAACATAATTCCTCCAGCTATCATAAAAGAGGGCAACGCCCTCCTACATATTATATTTTGTGTATATCTGTAAGTTGATAACTTACTGTGTATTCTTCTCTTCTAATACTTCTGTCTTCATATTCACATTCTCCAACTTGGTTGTCATATGGATCATGACGCCAATATTTTTTAGGAGGATTGAATTCATGTTGAAATTCTGAATTTGCTATCATTCTGAACGGATCTAAATTTCCAAAATAAAAGTTCCATTTTTCTATATTTCGGTTTCTTAAAGCTCCTCCTCCGAATGATGGATCGCAATAAAGCCAGCCAAATGGTTCAATATAAAATTGTGCCCAATCGTGAGGGCCTATCTTATATGGAGTTACAGCTAAACCTGACTGCCACTTTGCTGGAATTCCAACACACCTACACAATGTAATAAACAAAAGACTTTGAACTCCGCAATCTCCTTTTAAATTAAGTGCTGCATATTCTGGAATGTTTATAATTGTTGAATATGCTCTCATATATGAATACTTAACATTTTGAGTAATATAGTCATAAATTTTTCTAGCTTTAATTAAAGGATTTGTTTCATCTACTATTATTTCCTGTGCCAACTCTTTTATGTAAGGAGTAAACATAATGTGAGGTTCTAATTCTTCTGTACAAAATACCGGCTGACTGCTAGCTACAGCAGATGAATCAGGATTATAATATTTCAAATGGTTCTCATATGTATATTCTACTGAAAATTCTTGATCTTCAGTGAGTACTGTTTCAAAGTATGCGGTTCTTTGAGGATAATCTTCAGGCGCTATGAAATTTGCTTCAGGAGTTGTTTTTACTATTTTTATGTTGGACTGCTGGCAATCTATGGGAAGGGGCATGTGAACTTTGATTTTTTCTCCGATTCTTTCTGCTTCTTTTTTAACTTTTACAGATGTTGTTAAATGAATAAAGTATGAAGCACCGCCATTTTCCTTCATGTCTTTCACGTTGTCATCTATAAATTGCCTTTCATGAGTCGTTTCTTGTTTATTAATAAGTCTTGCTTCTAAATCAGTCCTGGTCTTAACCAATGAGTCATAAAAACTATCATTAAATTTTACATTTCCATCGACTAAAATCCAATCTGCATGTCCTTCTTCTTGAAGCTTGATTAATTCTTCTTCAGTAAAATCTTTGATATTATCCTGCATTTTTTTAAAAGCTTGTTCGAAGGAATATGTATATTCTCCCTTTATTGTTGTTATTATTTCCTTCTCAAGTTCCAGTCTTACCCTCATAGCTTTAGGAATTTGTTTTTCAAGCCGAAAATCAATTAATTTAACTGCTCTTTCGAAATTTCCATTGAATTTCAATTTCAGTATGTCTTCAGGAAGATCTACTTTCAAGTACTTTAAGTCATCAAACCGAAACATTCTCTGCCCCCTATTTTTTAATATATGCATATGATTATTTCAAGCTTTTAATAAGTCTTACTATATTATCAGCTGTTGCTTCCATATTTTCTTTGCTTTTTAATTTGCTTATTTTATAATCCTCCGGAAGTCTGTTAATAGTGAAAATGGATGTTACTCCCATTTCATATGCTTGAGCTAATTCTTCATCATCAGCACCGCCAACTATAACAGTTACAGGTACATTTTTAATCTTTGCTCTTTTTGCAACTCCAACTACTACCTTGCCTCTTAAGCTTTGAGTATCAATTTTTCCTTCTCCTGTAAAAATCATGTCAGCATCATTTATCACTTCATTAAAGTTGACTGCATCCAGCACCGTTTCAATACCCATTTGAAGCTTTGAATTAAGAAATGCAATCATGCCTGCACCCATTGCTCCAGCAGCACCTCCGCCCGGAACATCCTTTAAATCAATACCTATATCTCTTTTTATTAGTTTGCAAAGTCTTATAAGCCCATTGTCAAGCTCTGCAACAACATCTTTGCCGGCTCCCTTTTGAGGTGCAAAAACATAAGCAGCTCCTGTAGGACCATACATAGGATTGTCAATATCGCACATTGAAACTATTTCTATGTTTTCAACTGCTTTAGACCGTCCTGAAACATCGATTTTTTCTATATTTTTTAATGTTCCGCCAACGGGTATAAATTCATTGCCCCATTTATTATAAAACTTAACACCTATGGCTGCAGCCGCTCCTGTACCTCCATCATTAGTGCTTGACCCACCAAGACCAACTATTATTTTTTTACATCCTCTGTTTGCTGCTGCCAGAATCAACTGACCAACTCCATATGTTGAAGTTTTCCTTGGGTCTTTACTATCTTCTACTAATGGAAGTCCTGCGCAACTTGCCATCTCTATTACAGCTGTCTCACCGTTATTAATTATTCCATAAAATGATTGCATATCTTCAAAATATGGATTTTTTACAGTTTCATAAATTTTTTCTCCGCCTAATGCTGATAAAAAACAATCAACGCTTCCTTCACCGCCATCGGCAACTGGAATTGATATTATCTGGCATTCCGGAAAATGTTTATTAATACTTTTTGCAAGTATATTGCAAATTTCCTTGGAACTTAAAGTTCCTTTAAACGAGTCTGGTATTAATATTGACTTTTTCATATTGCTGCCCCTTAAACTAATCTTCAGCTTTGACCCTTTTTATTTTCGCGCCTAAGTTCATAAATTTATTTTCTATATGTTCGTATCCTCTGTCAATATGTTGTATATCAATAATTTCAGTTAAACCATTAGCTATGAGTCCTGCGATTATAAGGGCTGCTCCTGCTCTTAAGTCAGTAGCTTGTACCACCGTTCCTTTTAGTTCTAGATTACCTTTTATCTTTGCTTGCTTCTTTGTAAACTCTATATTAGCACCCATTTTTATGATTTCATTCACATATTTAAATCGGTCCTCGGATACCCCTTCAACTACTACGCTTTCTCCATTTAAAGATGACAATAAAACAGTCATAGGCTGCTGCAAATCTGTGGGGAATCCAGGATACGGCAATGTTTGAATATTTACAGGAACAAGTTCATTCTCATAAAAAACTCTCATTGAATCTCCGTATTCTTCTATGCCAACTCCCATTTCCTTTAACTTTGCTGTTACAGGCTCAAGATGCTTCGGTATAATATTATCTATGATAATATCACCTTTAGTAGCTGCAGCTGCAATCATATATGTGCCAGCTTCTATTTGATCCGGGATTACTTTGTATGTGCATCCTGTAAGTTCTTTTACTCCATTAATTCTAATTACGTCCGTTCCGGCTCCTTTGATATCAGCTCCCATTGAATTTAAAAAATTTGCTGTATCAACAATATGAGGTTCTTTTGCAGCATTTTCTATTATTGTCTTGCCTTCAGCATAAACAGCTGCAAGCATAATATTTATAGTTGCTCCTACGCTCACTACATCCAGGTATATTTTTGCTCCAACAAGCTTGTCGGCTTGTACGTTCACTCTTCCTTCAGGAGTTATGTCAACGGTAGCACCAAGTGCTTCAAATCCTTTAATATGCTGGTCAATTGGCCTGTTTCCAATGTCACATCCTCCAGGAAGAAGTGATGATGCTTTTTTAAATCTACCTAATCCTGCTCCAAGCAAATAATATGATGCTCTCATTTTCTTTGAAAGACCATTTTTCAAATAGCATTCACTGATTTTTGACGAATCTACATATATGGAAGTTTCATCGATATATCCAACATCCGCACCCAATTCTCTCAGTATATCCATAAATACATTGACATCTTCTATTTTAGGAACATTTTGAATTATGCATTTACCCGGACACAGTATGGTCGCTGGTATTATAGCGACAGCTGCATTTTTAAATCCTCCGATGTTTACTTTTCCTTTTAATTTTGTTCCGCCTTCTATAACAAACTTAGACATAAACAATTCCTCAATTCTGTATATTTTATATTAACCGATAATGGTATATTTAATTTCATCTGTAATTTTTTTCATTATACAATAATATATTATTTTTAATATTATTTCAACATATTAATTTATTTATTAACATCACAATATCTCAAAAAAGTAACAATATAACAATATTTAATCTAAACTTGATAAATGTTTCTGAGTTCCGTCACTGAATTCAACTTTCCAAGTTGGATCGGAATTTATTCTCGTTATTTTATACCAATTTTCATCTTCTCTACTATAATAAGTAATTTCAATATTTGTAATTTCTTTATCCTTAATTTCATCATATGTTAAAAGCCTCGTCAATGCTTCAATGGCTGGAACTGCACGAACTTTTCCCATGATTTCCGTCATTGATGTTATTTGCTGCATCTCAAATTTGTAAATTCCTTTTGCATCTGCAAAAAAATTCATATACGAATTGTCAATAGAGTAATCATTGAATTTTTGAGTATACATATACATACAACCGTCATCAGAAATATATTTAAAACTTTCATTGTAACTGTATGCATCTATATTCTTGTCTTTAATAAAATTATTAATTTCTTTTATAATATTTTCTTCATCTTCTATTTTTCCTTGAACCTTGTCTCTTATAGTGAATCTTAATTTTTTCCCATCAATAATTTCAAGCATTTCACCTTTTTCGTTATTATATACAAACACATCCTTAACAGCTTCAACTCCTGCTCCCAAGTACTGATTAACAATTTCATTGTTAACTTTTATCATTTCATAATTGGTGTCCAGCACGGGAAGTATGTATGTGTCTTTTGGTATATCACAATTAATTGTAATGTTTTTCTGCTTTAAAAGTTCTTCTACACTCATAACAAATTGTTCATCTGACATAACGTTGTATTCTTCAGAAAAGCTGTTATTGTAAAATGATACAAGCAGAAAAATATTTAAAATAACAAAGGCAACTATAAGTATAGTATTTGACTTATTCCAATCCATATTATCACTCACATTCTTAAATTTTACCACTCTTCTATCAATGTACCTGTTTTGGCATTAAATATATAACTTTTATTTCCTGCTTCAATTACCCACACAACTCTTAAAACTTGTTCCTTTGATACTCTTGATAAATCAAAATAGCCAAGATATATGTTGCTTATATCTTTTATCATATCTGGTTTAAGGGGCTTCAGTTCCGTTACTTCATCTGCTACTGTCTCGGTATTGTTTTGCATATCCAAATTTTTGTTTATTACATCCAGTGCAGGAAGTATCTGTGTTTCATTCATTTTATCCATTTTGGAATCATCAATGTTTCTTATAAATCTTTTGTATGAAACCACATCGTCCCCTACAACATCGATTTGTAATGCTGAATTATCTCTGACCTTGCTAAATAAAATTGGCCTTTCTAATATTTTATAAGCGAATGTGTATCTGAATCCATAACTTCCATCGTAATGAACACTTTCGACTTTGCTTAAATATCCATCCTTTGGAAATCCTAAAAATTCATTAGTAAAATTTACCGCTGCAACAAAACTTTCATAAACATCAGTTACATTGCTAGGTTCCATTGTTGCATCATAAAAATCCAGCAATCCTTCATCGTTTATTTTAAGAACTTTCTGCGTCCTGTACATATAAACCAAATTTCCACTTACTTCAACGGACTTTCTTACATAATCGTAATCTTTTTTAAAATAATCTTTTGCAATTTCGTTTATTTTTTCCGAATCAAACACATCAAGCTCCGACTGAACTAATACAGGATTAAGCGCTGTTTGTTCAAGAGGAACAGGTACTTGAATTGTTTTCTCTCCTATTTTTCGATCAAAAGAATACTGTGTTTCATTTTTGAAATCTATTTTTTTTACGATATTAACTACATCATGGGCATTAATATTTTCATTTTCTATTTTTACCGTGTTCTCACCATTATAAAAATATATTGAATTTAAATTTTCCAAATCTATAATAACATTTTTTATATTTTTTAAAGTATTTATAATATTTTCATTTTCAATGTTCATATTTCCTGTAAATATTTCCGAGGGAATACCTGTACTGAAATCAAATTTCAAATAATTTGATGGAAATACTGCAAATTCTGTAACATTGCTGTCTTCGAAATTTTCAAAAGCATCATTTATAATGTAGACGGTCTTTCCCCACATGTCATCTTCATCTGTATAAGTAATTGTATAGTTATCATTATATTTTATAATATTTTTAATTGGTCTTACTACATTCCATATATCTGCAGCAACAATTTCGTCTGGCTTTTTTTCATCCGCTTCAATATTATAATGCAAAAAATCCGGAAGCTGCAGCCATACGTTACTGCTCAAATAAACGCATATTATTACCATTGCTAATAATATTATATTTTTAATTTTACTCTGTGTCATAAATATGCCTCTTAATAATTAAAGGAAGTCCGGAATAGTTATTATTATTTCTGTTCCTTTATTTATTTCGCTTTTTACTGTTATTGTACTGTCGTGTGCTTCAGCTATTTGTTTTGCTATGGAAAGACCAAGACCGGTACCACCTAATTCTCTTGCTCGTGCTTTGTCTACGCGGTAGAATCTTTCAAATATTCTTGTTTGATCATCCTTAGGTATTCCAATACCGTCATCTTTTACACTTACAACAATTTTATTTTTTTCTCTTACAGCATCAATCCATATATTTCCGTTGTCCGGGGTATATTTGACTGCATTTCCTGCAATATTTAAAAGTATTTGCTCAAAACCATCTCTATCAAAATTAATATTCAAATCTTCAGATATATGTCCTAAATGTATTTGTATATTTTTGTTCTTAATCTGTATTTGAAGCTTCTTAAAAACCTGACTTACCATTTCATTTATGTTAAGCTTATCTTTTTTCCATTTCATCTGTTCATAATCCATTCTTGAAAGTCTTAACAAATCACTTACAAGCCTTGACATTCGATCGCTTTCAGAGTTTATTACATTCAAAAAATCTTCTGTTATTTGTTTTTCTTCTAAAGCACCATCAAGCAGTGTTTCTGTATAACTTTTTATTGTTGTAATAGGTGTTTTTAATTCGTGCGAAACATTAGCAACAAATTCTTTTTGCAGCTTATCAATTTTGTATTGTTCTGTGATATCTTTAAACACAAGAATTACGCCCCCGATTTCATTTTTGTTATTCATAAAAGGTGCGTAATCTATGTTATATGTTTCTCCGTTTTGTTCTAAAATATCGGTGCCATGGAAATTTTTATTCTGTAAATCTGTCAAAGACATATTTGCTTTTACTTCTGCTATTGCTACGTCGTAATTTACCTCTTCATTTTTTAAGGACAATAAATTTTTAGCAACGGGATTTGCATGTATAATGTTGCCGGATATATCCACTGTCAAAACACCATCCGCCATATATTTGAATGTTGTTTCCATTTTGCTTTTTTCCTGCTGAAGTTTGGACATTGTTTTTTTAAGTTCATCTATGAGAAAATTAAACATTGTTCCAAGCTGTCCAATTTCATCATTTGATTTTACGTCAACCTTTTGATCAAAGTCACCTTGGGACATTTGTTTTGCTTTTACAGTAAGAGCTTTAATTGGACCTGTTATTGTCGATGACAATACAAGCCCTAAAAATATTGTAATTGTCAATGCAATTACAGTTGCTTTAGTCAATATATCTCTGGATTCGTTTACTGTATCATAAATATACTCAATATTATTTACAAAATATATGTAACCTTTAATATTCCCATCCGTGTAAACAGGATAACACATGTGATAAAATCTAGAGTTTTCTTCTCCATCAAATTCTTCAGGCGGAGCAATGTGCGCTGGATTTCCATTCATTGATTTAGTGAGTATATAATTGTTTACTTTATTTGTATTAAACGCACTTTGTCCAATTACTTCTGCCACACTGCCTGCAATAATTGTTTTCTTTTCGTCGTTTAATATTATATACATATCTTCGTTGTAACTTATTTGAATGCTATTTATACTTTTTTGAATTTCTTCTATGTTTTCGTTCCAATTATCTGACTTTAATGAATCAGAACTCTTAATTACAAATCTTATTCTTGAATCCATATTTTTCGAATTCATATCCAACTGTATTTTTTCCAGTTGATTTACAATATAAATTCCTACTATGGACATAGCAAGAAAAACCAACAAAAAATAAATTAAGATAAATCTCCATCTAATACTTTTAAACATAATTTCTCCCTATTTGCTCTTGAAATAATATCCTGTTCCTCTTTTTGTAATTATGTATTTATCATCTTCTGTTTCGATTTTTTCTCTCAGTCTTCTCACGGTTACATCCACTGTTCTTAAGTCACCAAATTCATAGCCCCATACTTCTTTTAAAAGATGTTCCCGGTTAAATACCCTGTCTGAATTTTGAAATAAGTATTTTAGCAAATCAAACTCCCTGTTAGTCAAATCTATGATTTGACTTTCCTTACTTACTTCATATGTATTCATATCTATAGTCAATTTACCGACATTTATGATTTTCGACTTAATTTCTTCATTTATATTTGACAGTTTAACCCTTCTTAAGTTTGCCCTAACTCTCGCAACAAGCTCCTTATTGCTGAAAGGCTTAGTAATGTAATCGTCTGCTCCAAGTTCTAATCCGGTTATTTTATCATTTTCTTCTTCTTTTGCAGTAAGCATTATTACGGGCATCACAAATTCCATTCGTATTTCCTTAAGAACTTCAAATCCATTTTTCTTTGGAAGCATGATATCAAGGATAACTAATTCAGGATCCAATTTATGAACCATTTTTAGAGCTTCTTCTCCATCATAGGCTGTTTGTACTTCAAAGCCTTCCTTTTGAAGATTGTATTTAATTATTTCCGCTATCGGTCTTTCGTCATCTACCACTAATATTTTAGGCATAAATTCCTCCGTTACTATTGTTTCAAAATAATTTTTACATCGCTTCTCTATCGCTTTTCTATTGTTTCCCCATCGTTTAAATATTATATCATGTTTTCCAAAAATGAACACCTTCTTTATTTATAAAAATTTCGCTGGACAGCAAAAAAAACCTCCAAATTTATGTCGTGATTTGGAAGCTTCTTAATAGGAGAATAAAATGAATCAGAAAACTAAAAGAGTTCCAAGGCTCTTCTTTTCTGTTCATTTAGCTTTATTTAAAGATAGCATTTTGATTCGTTTGTATCTGTGATTTTATCACAGACATATCATATTTTTTTAAAATTAACAACACCTTCTTTGTTTAAAAGCATAAATTAATTTAGGTAGGTGAATATAATGAAAAGTCATATAAATTTTAACAAGCTGTGCCCAATTATTCAGGGGCAGGTTAATTCCAGAAACAACAATATTATACCTGTAATAATAAGTTATAAAACCGACAAAAAAATAAAAGAAGGAGAAATTTCTTCTTTATCAAATAAATTTAATTACAACCTCCCGATAGTAAATGGCTGCGCTTGCGACATGTGCATTCAATCAATAATTGAAGTTACTTCAGACCCTGATATTGAGTTCATAAGTTATGATTCCAAGGTTTTTGCAGTAATGGATATAGCAAGAAATGTGGTTGGCGCAGATTTAATTTTAAATACTGGCTACACCGGCAAAAATGTTACCGTTGCCATAATTGATACAGGTGTTTCTCCGCATGCAGATTTGATGTACCCGACAAGCAGAATTGTTGGTTTCAAGGATTTTGTAAACAATGAAACCAAATTCTATGACGACAACGGGCACGGCACTCATTGTGCCGGGATACTGGCAGGAAACGGATATTCATCTAAAGGAAAATATAAAGGAATTGCTCCCGAAGCAAATATTTTATCAATTAAAGTTTTAGATGAAAATGGTAATGGAAACACGTCAGATATTTTGTCCACAGTTCAGTGGATTATAGAAAATAAGGAGGTTTATAAAACCAGAATTATTAATTTTTCACTGGGTGCTATTGCACAGTACAGAGAAAGAAGGGATCCTCTTGTAAAAGCTGCAAACCGAGCAATTGACAATAATTTAATAGTAATTGCAGCAGTAGGAAACAGCGGTCCCATGAGAAATACAATTTTAGCACCGGCTACAAGCAGGCACGTAATTTCTGTAGGCGCTTTAAATGACAACCGCACTGAAGAAATTAATAATGGTAATATTGCAGAATTCTCAAGCAGAGGTCCTACTATAGACAGAATAAGAAAACCTGATTTAATCGCACCAGGAGTTAATATAATGTCATTATCCAATAAAAACTTAACCGGCTACACCAACTTAAGCGGAACAAGCATGTCTGCCCCAATGGTATCAGGTGCTGCAGCTCTCTTATTAAATGAAAATCCTAACTACACTCACTTCGATATAAAAAGAAAGCTCGTTAATGCATGCACTAAAATTAAAGCATCTTCTTATGAACAAGGAGCAGGAATATTAGATATAAGCAAAATTTTCTCATGATGATACCGATGACAAAAAACATAGTAGAAGAATTAGTTTCCTCTACTATGTTTTTATTTGCTTTTTTATCTTTTTTAAAACAAATACCCTATCCAGCAATACGTCCTCTTGTAGAAAATTCCCCCATAACCAGCATTACTCCCAATGTAAACAATGAAACCGACATACACTCAGCAACACTGTTTTCCCCAAAAACTATCAGCAAAATTAATACGCCAAATTCAAAACCTAAAATCATTCTTGCTTTCTTACCATACACCTTTACTTCTGCAGAATCCAACGGCTTGTTACTATCCTCTACCGGCGATAGAATATATATAACCAGTCCTGAAATTATAGAAATCATTATTATAATAAAAGTCGTCCATGGTATAAATTTTATTACCAAAAGCATCGCAACGATTAACACTATAGAACTAATATAACACCCCAATTGTGTTCTTGCGTGGTATCCTCCCGCGTATGTCCTTAGAGGTATGTATGTTACCATAAAGACCACGCCCTGCCACAGCATACCAAACATTCTTCCAACAAATAGTATCGTCAAAATATTGAGAAGCATCAATGCACCTTGTTGCAATCCGTATGTATAAATTTCTCTATCCTCTGGGTAAATAATTTTATTTGACACCAGTTCATCTGTTACTCTTTGTATAATTTTAACTTGCATTAAAATCTACGCAGTTTTTCAGCACCTTTTGGAAGCTTTGGCTGATGAATCAAAAAATAACATGTGCTATTTACATTTAGAGCCGTTATCATCAATGCTAAACTTGCAATCGCACTTCCAAATTTTAAAACTAATTTTTTCAAAGCTATTCCCCCTTATTCGCTATGCTTTTGGTATTTTGATATTAGCATAAAAAAGATGTTTGTGCGGGAACATGTTGAAAACTATATATATTTTTGTAGAAATTTAAGATTTTTGTGTTTATTTTATCTAATCATTCAAGTACATAAGCAATGTAACAGTAAAAAGATTTTCCGTATGTTCAATTTCCATTTCACCGTCATACTTATCCAATACAGATTTTATATTTTTAATACCCATACCGTGGTTTTCCTTATCTTTATTTGATGTAATCAATTTATCTCCTATATAGTTTAAATCTCCGTTATATGTATTGGATATCTTGATTAACAATCTGGCCCTTTTATACTTAATTTTTACATCCAGTCTTTTTTCTTTTTCTAATTTTAAACAAGCATTAATTGCATTGTCTAATAAATTCCCTAATATTACTGACATATCAAATGAAGTAATATTCAATTGTTCAGGTATATTTAACTCTAATGAAACATTTATTCCATGGTTTGCAGCTTCTTGAAGCTTAAAATTAAGAATACTGTCTATTATTATATTACCAGATTGTGCATATTCATTTGCTGTAATAATCGCATCTGTCATTTGTTTAATATGTTTCACTGCTTGATTATTTTCATCTTTTCCAACCAGCAGCCTTAAAACTGCTAAATGGTTTTTCATATCGTGTCTAAAGGATTTAGTTGAATTTAACGACGTCTTCATAAGCTCAAATTGTTTCTGATAATAATCATTTTGTTGCAATAAGCGCAATTTTTCAAATTTTTCTTCTTGTTGCACACTTAAATTATCATACAAATAAAAAATAAAAAAATTAACAAACAACAAACTAACTATGACAAAAATAATTTTATAAACATTATCTGCTGCCATTTCTATTATAGTTAAAATTATAAATAATGACGTAAGGGGTATAAAAAATATTGCAAACCAATAACTGTATGGAATAACTGATTTATTTTTCATGTTTTTATAGTTATTTATAAAAAGTGCTGCAATATATAGTAGTATTTTAACAACTATCATACCGGCTATTGAAGAAAATTCATCATTTTTACTAAATATAGAAAAGTCCAGAAAACCAAAAAATATAGCAACAATGCTTTCAATGGATATTAGTATTATATAAATAAATATAATAGCCAAAATTCTTCTTTTTAAACTTGTTTTATAATTAAATGAAACTAAAAACAACACAATAATGTTACACAATAAAGTAACAATTGGAATATTTACAAATAAATGTAAAGAAGTCAAATTTAAAAAATAAATTATATATGAAATTATTTCAATCTTCCTATTTACATCTTTCCTGTCAAAAAAAGCAGACATAAACTTATAAATTATGTATACATCAAATATATTGGTTATAATGTAAAATAAACTATAATTACTTATATTCACTATATATCATCCCCCTCATGTTTTAATTGCAACTTCCGAACCTCTGCTCTTTTTGACTGGCTGATGGGCAATACATGTGAATTGGTCATAATAAGCTTATCATAATAAAACTCTGCCACATGATAATAGTTAACCAAGTATGACTTGTGAGTAAAGAAAAACTTATGTAGTTCTAGTTGTGAATGTATTTCAGATAAATTACTGTAAAATATAATTTCATCTGTTGTTGTAATCATCTTAACCTGGCGGTTATCACTTTCAAAATATATTATGTCTTTTATTTCTTTTCTAGAGAAATTATGTCCCTGCTTATATTTGAAATAAACATCCAACTTATTTAAAAGCTCCATGGCTTTATCTATCATTTTGATGACTTTTATATCATCAACAGGCTTTATTAAAAAATTTAGAGGCCTAACTTCAAAGAGTTCCATGGCATAATTTTCTTTTGAAAATATATACACTATCTGTATAGATTCGTTTTTAATTTCCTCTCTAATCCTTTTGCCTAACTCAATGCCATTCAATTTGTTTAATTCAATATCCAGAAAAACCATATCAAGACTATTACCAATTTTTAAATATTTATATAGTTCCTCACCTGAATAAAAAATATCAACTTCAATTTTTCCCGAAATTGATTTGCCATAATTTAATATAATACTTTCAATTTCAGAACAAATAATACACTCATCATCACATATTCCAATTCGAAACATCATTTTCACCTAGCATTCACTTTTTTATGACAGCAAAATTCCCTTTCCCATTGATTGAGCTTTACTTAATAGTAATTCAGCATTTTCCATTAATTCTTCCAGTAATTCACCGCTGTATTCAAGCAATGCTCCACATATACTTATTCCATTGACTAAATTTAAGTCATATTTTTCAATTTCCATTTTAATCCTTCCAGCTGATATTTTTGCTATATCAATATCCATGTTGTTTAATAAAATAATAAATTTGTCATTTCCATATCTTCCAACAACATCGATTTTTCTGGCAACAGAACTCAATATATGCGCTACATCTTGAAGTAAAATATCTCCTGTATTTATTCCATGTTCTAGATTAATCTTATTAAAATCATCAATATCGATCAAAAGCAAACAAAAATTTACTCCTTCTTCTTTGTAACATAGTATGCTGTTTCTTATGCACTCTACCACAAACTGCAAGTTGTACAGTTTAGTAAGCACATCTTCATTTGCTCTTGCCTTTAATTCACTTCCCAAGTGCTTTATTTCTCTATCCTTTTCTAATAAAGTTCTTCTAAATGTCTTTTTATACGTCAAATCCTGAATTGCTATATAGAAGCAATCATCTTTATAACCAAAAATACTTAATCTCAAATATTTCTCAAATGTGGACACATATTGCTCAATAACTTTATGATTGTTAGTCATAGCGGCTTCGCTTAGTATTTTAGGCCAATCGAACAAAGAATTATGCATTCCCGGAAACAAAGCAGTAATTTTTTTATTTATTATATCGTATTCATTCATACCCATTATAGATTTAATTTGTTCATTTGACCAAAGAACTTCTAAATCTATTTTTCCTGATTTTTCTCTGATAATTTTGAATTTTATCAGTGCATCAGAAATATAATTTTTAAAAATCATCATAAGATTACCACCCCCGTTTTGTATTCCGAATACATCAGTATTCAAAATCACCAAATTCATCAAAATCATTTTTGTCAAATAACTTCGATATTACTTTTTTTACTGTACTGTATTCAAATCCTTTACTAATTAGATAATTCGCTAATTTCATCCTTCTTTTGCGAATATCTTCTTCCTTTATGGTGCGAAGTTTCTTTGCTCCAAGCAGACAAGCTCTTTCAATTTCATCGTCATCTGTTATTTCTTGGAGTTTCTCGTCAATTATCTGTTTATCAATACCCTTGTTATATAATGCTTCCTTAATTTTTCTTTTTCCGTCTTTTGAAATATTGATTTTATTGTTTATGAATGCTTCACTGTATGCTTCATCATCAATATACTTTTGCTGCTTCAGTTTAACAATTACATTTTCGATGAACTGTTCTTCATAACCCTTGTCCTTTATTTTTTGCATTAATTGTTTTTCACTTTTTGAGTTTCTTGACAACACTGAAATCGCATAATTGTATGCATTCATTTCTTCATCTGACTTTAATATTTCATTTATAAAATCATCTTCCAACTCCATATTTTTTGCCAAAGAGTATTTTATCATTATATTTAAGTCAATTCCAAAAGCATAATTGTCGTCTAAGTATATGCTGACCCTATCCTTGTTTTTTTTCTGGTACTCAATTTTGGTTATTTTTTTCATAAATACCTCTTACATGGATTTCTTATATTTTATCATAATAGTCGAATTTTATCAACTTTTGTAATTTAAAAAGATGAAATCAAATAATTGATTTCATCTTTATAAATCTTTCAAACTTTGTATCTTATTAAAGTTTTTTTGCTCGTTCTCTGATTTTCAGTTCCTCATCATCTTTTGCTTCATCCATTACTAGCCCATGAGAAATTTTATTTCCGTTTTCATCAACAGAAATAAATGTTATAAAACCTTCAATAGGTGTGATATGACTTAATTCCATATCCAGCCTTGTATGAACTACAATGCTTGAATTTCCCAATTTTGCAACCTTGCTTACAAATTTAACTATTTCTCCTTTTTTAATTGGAGTTTTAAATACAAAGCCATGAATATTTAGGCAAACTACTTTTTCAGGATCGCCCATAGTTGATGCTGCTGCAATAAAGGCTGATTCGACAAACCACTCAGCTGTTCTTCCTGCAAACAAAGTTCCATGATGATTTAAGTCTTCTGATTTAACTAATCTTGAACAAAAATATTCTTTCATTTATTCCTCCACAAATTATAGTTATTGTAATGCCTGTTGTTTCTTGTGCCACATAACCAGCATAGGACCTGCCAGGCATAATGTAGAATAGCATCCGCTAATAACTCCTATAAACATTGGAATCGCGAATATTTTTATTGAGTCAATGTTGTAGAAATATGCCAATAATAATATAACTAAAATGCTAACGCCCGTTGTAATACTTGTGTTGATTGATCTTGTCAATGTTTGATTTATGCTTGAATCAACCAAATCTTCAAAAGATTTCTTTTCATAATATGGTTTGTTCTCTCTGATACGGTCATATATTACAATGGTATCATTTATTGAATATCCTATTATAGTAAGTGTTACTGCAATAAAGGAATCATTTATAGGCATTTTGAATATAACAAATGTAAAGAACACTACGAGAATGTCATGAACCAATGCAATCAATCCTATTACACCTGCAGATAAACCTGAAATCTTTTTAAATCTAAACCTTACATAGATAATTATAAATAGAGCTGTAAGTGCTATTGCAATAATACCCTTAGTCAAAAATCTTTTACCTATAAAAGGTTCAACAACATTTGATTCTGATAATGTTAAATTAGAATCCGGAAATGTTTCTTTAAGGACAATGTCCAGTTTATCTTGTTCGCCTGCTGCAAGTCCTTCGTTGCCTGAAAGATTAAATACAATTTTCTTGCTGTGTGTTGCCAAATCTTCTGTCAACTGTACTTCCGTATTTCTGTTTAGAACTTCAGTTGCTTTGTCTGCAGCCAGTTCTGCATCTATTTCATCAGTATATGAATACTTGATAATTGCTCCGCCTTTGAACTGAATAGATAAATTTACACCATTTATAAACAAAGATATTATCCCAATAATCATAATAGCGGCAGAAATAGTAAAGAATATCTTTCTTTTCTCATAAAATTTAATCATTATTTTGCCTCCTTAACTTTTAAGCCATATAGGGATTTTTTCATAAATAAATCATTTGAACTCAGAGATTTAGTTATTATTCTTGATACTGTAACTCCTGATACGAAATTAAGAATACAACCTACCATAAGCGTATAACCAAATGAAAGCATTGAACCAGTTCCAAAAATCATCATAATTACTGCTGCTGCAATTGTTGTTATGTTTCCATCGAACACTGCAGAAAATGCTTTATGATATCCTGTATTAATGGAGTATCCCAATGATTTGTTAGCTGCAAGCTCTTCTCTTATTCTTTCTGAAATTATTACATTAGCATCAACGCCCATACCTATAGACAATATTATACCTGCAATACCTGTCAATGTAAGTGTAACTTGCGGTATTGAAAGTGCAAGCATCTGCACTGAAACTTGAAGCAGCAATGCAAAACATGCAACTAATCCCAGCAATTTGTAATAAAACAGCATGAATAAACAAACAAATACAAATGCAATCAAACCTGCTTTTATCATTACATCAAGTGCACCCGAACCCAATGTAGGTGATATTGTGCTATGATTTTTTGATACAAGCGAAAATGGAAGAGCTCCTGAATTTATTTTATCTGACAATGCTTTTGCTTCCTCAGTGCTTTGCATATTTGTTATTACTGCATTTCCTCCTGTAATTTTTTGTGTTACAGATGGTGCTGATATTAAAGTTTCATCCATATAAATGGATATTCTCTGATTAATGAGTCTTTCAGTTGCGTCTGCAAACAATTCTGCTCCCTCGCTATTAAAAACCAAGGTTACAACCGGCTTCCCATCATCAAGCTGTACGACACTTTCTTTGACATCTTTTCCTTCTACAATAATATTTCCTTCCGGATCTCTGAATGTAAGTTTAGCTGTTTCTCCAAGCTCTGCAATGGCTGCTTGAGGATTGAAATCTGTCTCTCCTGATTTCCACGGAAATCTTACTATTATCTGTCCGTTGTTGTTGTCTACTGTAATCTCCCTGTCCAGAATATTTTGAGCATCCATTCTCGTTTCCATTATAACTCTTGCTGACTCAAGTTCACTTGCTGTTGGCACTCTGTCGAGGTTAGACGGTTCGAAAACTGCTTCTACTCCACCTCTTATATCTATTCCAAATCTTATATCCTTCATTCCTTTAATTTGCACAGGACCTGCACTAATACCAAAAATTGCAGTTAAAACAATACCTATGATTAAAAATATAATAAGGATATAAACATGTTTATTCGTTCTCATTTTTTCCTCCTGATTTTATAATTTATGATTGCTTATGAATTCGAAATACATCTTTTTTTACCGTCCTTTTTGTTGCTGAAAAACACAATAAATACACTGTAACAAAAAATGAACACTTTATTTATTGTTACAGTGTATTTTAATTTATAGATATTAGCCGATAAACTTATATTTGATAAAATATATGTTTTGTATAAATTGAATGAGAAAATATTGCTTGATTTACACAATTGCAAATTTTCATTGTTAATAGCTGCCTCAACCTCGAATATACTTAAATTTTCTATGTATAGAGGATAATTGTCTGAATTATTCTGACTGTCGCAATTTGCATTATTATAATTTATATATTGAAAAACAAAAATCGAGGCAATAATGACTACAAGCATTACAACTGCAAATTGTTTTTTATTTAATAATTTCATTTCAGTCATCCTTCCCCGATTATATAACTTATTTATTGTTGCTTAATTTTAACATTAAATTTACTGCTGCATATATAATGATTATTACAAAAAATATTGCACCCATTCCCATACCCATAAGTTTTAAGGAATTTATTACATCTGTTCTCATACTATCCTCCTACATTAATAATCCGGGCACAAGACCGATTATTACACCACCTGCTATAACTGATGCAATTTGTCCTGATACATTTGCACCTACTGCGTGCATGAGCAAATGATTTTGTGAGTCAGCTTCAAGTCCCATTTTTTGTATAACTCTTGATGACATAGGAAATGCAGAAATACCTGCCGCTCCAACCATTGGATTTATTTTCTCTTTTAAGAACAAGTTCAGAAACTTAGCAAATAATGCTCCTGCAATAGTATCAAAGACAAATGCTAAAAGACCAAGCCCCATAATAAGCAATGTATCCAATTTTACAAAGTATTCTGCTTTCATGCTTGCTGAAATAGTCAAGCCTAAAAGCAACGTAATTAAATTCACCAAGTCTTTTTGAGCTGTTTCAGATAGTGATCTTAGCACGCCGCATTCTCTGATAAGATTACCAAACATTAAAAATCCTACAAGTGAAATGGAAGCTGGAGCTACAAGCCCTGCTATTAATGTTACAACTATAGGAAACAACAGTCGTGTCATTCTTGAAACACTTTTAGGATTATATTTCATCCTGATTTTTCTATCTTTTTCTGTTGTGCAAAGTTTGATTGCAAAAGGTTGTATTATGGGCACCAATGCCATATAAGAATATGCCGCCACCGCTATTGGTCCAATATAATTGCTTTTTAAAACTTGTGAAACTAAAATTGATGTTGGTCCGTCAGCAGCTCCTATTATACCTATTGCTGCTCCATCAGTCAACGAAAATCCCATTATAGTTGCAACCGTTACTGTAGCAAAAATTCCAAATTGTGCTGCCGCTCCAAAAAGTAAAAGCCTTGGATTAGATAAAAGAGGTCCGAAATCTATCATTGCTCCTATACCTATAAACAACAGCAAAGGCATCATTTCAGATGATTCGATTCCAACTTCAAACAACCAGTCTATTATTCCTGTAACTTCACCTATTCCTGCCAAAGTCTGATTTAATACACCCGACATTGGTATATTTACCAAAATCGCTCCAAACCCCATCGGCAGCAAAAGTGACGGTTCTAATTGTTTGGCAATTGCTAAATATATTAAAGTTGCGCCTATAATCCACATTAATATTTGCTGCCAAGTGACTTGAGTTATACCTTCGATTAAAAATTCCATTTTCTGCTCCTTTTTGTTTGTTCTTGTGTATTTTATTATAAATGGCATTAATAAGCAATTATACATAATACGCAAAATTATTCATTTATTCCACAATCCATATATAATTGTTGATTTTCACCCAAAATCATACTGTATGCTCCGTCAAACACTCATTTTCTTATGTTTTTTTCCACGAATATTTTAAAGTATACTTCATTGCAAGACATGTTAGTTTTCCTGCATTTTCAGTTCTTCAGGCTCACTTTCAAATTCATAACTGACTCTGTATCCATTGTCTACCAATTTCATAATCAAATTCAATTCTTGTCCGTCTTTTGTTGCTTTCACCTTTGTTTGTTTGTTTTTTAAAAGCTGTGATACATTTTCTTTAGATAAAATTATTCCTTTTTCCTGAAGAATTTTATCTTCTTTCCAAATTGTAAATTTGCAAGAAGGAAAATTTTTATATCCTGTACAAAAAAAGTTTTTTTTGCTTTCATAAATTTCTCTTCCGCATCGAGGGCAAATGCCAATGCTGTCTCTTTTACTTTTACCGCCTGTGCTTTCAAAATTAACATGTTTTGTTGAACTAGTTTTCCCTTCTTTTATAATTTCAGCAACATATTTCTTAATATTTACTATAAAATCTTTTGAAGAAGCTTCTTTTTTTGCTATTTTCCCCAGTTCACTTTCCCATTCACCTGTCAAGTCAGGTTTTTTCAATTTTTCAGGTACTATTTCAATAAGCTGAATTCCATTTTGAGTGGGGACTAAATTTTTCTTGTTTCTTTTAATATACCCTACTGATATGAGTTTTTCTATAATTCCTGCTCTTGTAGCAGGAGTGCCTAAACCTATTGATTTCATTTCTTCTCTTAGCTTTTCATCTTCTATCTGTTTTCCTGCTGTTTCCATGGCTGTAAGCAGAGTTGCTTCTGTATATTGCTTTGGAGGGGATGTTTTTTTCGTAAGCACTTTAATTTCCTTAGGTGTGAGTTTATCATCAACTCTTAAATTTACAGTAATTTCTTTGTCTTCTGCATCTTCCTTGACTTTACCGAGCATTATATCTTCTACCTCTTTCCACCCAGGTATTACTACTTTTTTGCCTCTTGCTCTAAATTTTTCATTTTCTATTTTCAATTCTATATCAGTTTGATCATATTCCTGCTTTCTGTCCAATACAGCTATAAATCTTGCAACAATCAATCTTAAGATGTTTGCTTCTCTTTCAGGAAGCTTAACTGATGAAACGTTTTTGATATTTGGCGTAATGATTATTGCATGATGGTCTGTTACTTTTGAATCGTCAATAACTCTTTTGTCCGCATTTATTTTTTGTTTTATTACTTTGTCTACGCAGTATTCCGAGCCTTTCCACCCATCTTTAATATTTTGAAGTAAGGCAGGCAGCTTTGTTTTCATGTCCTTTGTAAGGTATCTGGAATCAGTTCTTGGATATGTTGCAAGCTTGTATTTTTCGTATAGACTTTGTGCGGCATCTAAAGTCTGCTCCGCAGAATAGCCATATCGCCTGTTGCCATCCCTTTGCAATTCTGTCAAGTCGTATAAAAGCGGTCTCTCCACAGTTGCTCTCTTCGTCTGAAGTTTTGTTACCGTACCTTCTTTGTTTTGACACTTGCTTGCAATTTCTTCTGCCTTTTCTAATTTATCTATTCTTGTTCCATTTTTATTAAACCAGGTGGCTGTAAACATTTCACAGTCTGCTGAAACTTCATAAAATGGCTGAGAAACAAAGTCATCAATTTCTTTTTGCCTAGACACTATAAGAGAAAGAGTTGGTGTCTGAACTCTTCCGATTGTAAGCATTTGATTGTATTTTACTGTAAAAAGCCTCGTAGCATTAATTCCTACAAGCCAGTCTGCTTCCGAACGTGATTTTGCAGACTGATATAGACTGAAATATTCCTTATTGTCTTTTAGTTCATTAAACCCTTCAGATATGGCTTCATCTGTCATGCTGCTTATCCATAGCCTTTTTACCGTCTTACTGCAACCTGCATTTACATACACATATCCAAATATAAGTTGCCCTTCTCGCCCTGCATCGGTTGCACATATTATTTCATCTATGCTGTCATCCAGCATGAGTGTTTTCACTGTTTCGTATTGTTTTTCCGTGGAAGGATTGACCATGTATTTGAACTGTCTTGGAAAAATAGGCAAATCATTTACATTCCAACTTTTATATTTGGGATTATATTCTTCCGGATAGGAAAGCTGAATTAAATGGCCCACGCACCATGTTATTTTGTAATCTTGGTTTTCCATGAAGCCGTCTCTTAAACGTTTTATGTTTAAAACCCTGGCAATATCCTTTGCCACAGATGGTTTTTCTGTAACTATCAATTTCATACTATTCTTCCTTTTTTAACGCTTTGCGCAGTAATTATATCATACAAAAGTGTATTTGTCCTTATTTATTTGCAAAGTGCAGAAAACGGAACATTATCTCAGTTAGTATTTATTCATAAATTATTTTTAACAACATTTATTTTTTTTCATATAATACAACGATACTTCAAGTATAGGGGGAATTCATTTGAAAGAAAAGCATGTTTTCGCAGGCAATAACACTTCTAAAGGATTTTACAGCTATTTTGACAACCTGATTAAAACAGATGAAGCAAAACACATTTATATATTAAAAGGAGGACCTGGAGTTGGAAAAAGTACTTTCATGAAAAAAATAGCTGCAAAAATGCTGGAAAAAGGATATTTTGTTGAATATATTCATTGCTCAAGCGACAATGAAAGTTTAGATGGAATTGTCATTCCTGAATTAAATATCGCTTTTGTTGATGGAACAGCACCTCACACAATAGATCCTGTAATTCCGGGAGCAGTTGATGAAATTGTAAATCTTGGTATTTATTTAGACAGTTATCAGCTGGAAAAACACAAATCTAAAATAATTCAATTGTTACAAAAAATCTCTAGTCTTTATAGAAGCGCCTTCAGATATCTGGAAGCAGCCGGCATTATATCAGAAGAAATTAATTCCATATACGATGAGTATGTTGACTTACAAAAATTCAATGATATCTCAAATCAAGCAATCAATAAATTGTTTGACGGAAGTTCTTACAGCACAAAAACAGGTAATATGAGAAAGTTGTTTTCCGAATCGTTCACTGCAAGCGGCTACATCAATTATACACCATCATTGTGCCAAGAAAGAAAAGTATGGGCAATAGTTGGAGAAAACACAAATTACACTTCAAAGTTGTTGGGTTTCATTGCAGATGAAGCTCTAAAAAGAGGATATGACGCAGAATGTTACTACAAACCATTAAAGCCTGAAAAGATGCAGCATATTTTAATACCTGAAATGAACCTTATGATTATAAGTTCAGAAAATAACATGAACATAAATTATGATGAAGTTTTTGATTTGCATCTTATTATTGATTCCGAAAATTTAAAGAGCCGCATTACTGAAATAGAAAACAATCTGAATTTATATGATTCGCTAATTAAAACTGCACTAGAGAAACTCTATGACACTAAAAAGTTGCATGATCTTCTTGAAGTTTTTTATGTTAACAGCATGAACTTCAAGGGTACAGATGAATGCTTTGAAAATATATTGTCCCAGCTTACATAAAATTCAGAAAATATTTATGGTTAGTCATTATTGTAACCCAACTTGATGACAAAGTTTAATTTTCGACCTTGTCATTCTGAGATGTAGTCGAAGAATCTCATCTTTTGAATATTTTAAGAGATCCTTCACTACGTTCAGGATGACATAACCGGGTTTGTCAACAGTCTAGGGATTGCGTAGTAAATCTTTTTATTTAGTTGTTTTCATTATCTTCTTAAGATATTGTCCTGTATAAGATGCTTTTACTTTTACAATTTCTTCCGGTGTGCCTTGTGCTACTATGGTTCCACCGCCGTCGCCGCCTTCCGGACCCAAGTCGATAATGTAATCGGCCGTTTTAATGACATCCAAATTATGTTCGATGACTATAACTGAATTGCCTATTTCTACAAGTCTGTCCAACACTTCTGTAAGCATGTGAATGTCTGCTATGTGAAGGCCTGTTGTGGGTTCATCAAGCACATACAAAGTATTCCCTGTTCCTTTTTTGCTGAGTTCATATGCAAGTTTAATGCGCTGAGCTTCTCCTCCGGACAATTCCGTTGAGGGCTGCCCCAGCTTTATGTAACCCAGGCCAACATCCTGCATGGTTTTTATTTTATTGTATATTTTAGGTATATTTTCAAAAAATTCTAAAGCTTCATCTATGGTCATATCAAGAACTTCAGAAATATTTTTGCCTTTGTACTTAACTTCAAGAGTTTCTCTGTTATAGCGCTTGCCTTTACAAACTTCGCATGGTACATAAACGTCCGGCAAAAAATGCATTTCAATTTTTAAAATTCCATCTCCGTGGCATGCTTCGCATCTGCCTCCCTTAACATTAAAACTGAATCTTCCTTTTTGATAGCCTCTTTCCTTGGCTTCAATTGTCATGGCAAATACATCTCTTATATAATCAAACACACCTGTATATGTGGCAGGATTTGATCTTGGTGTTCTTCCGATAGGAGACTGATCAATGGTAATTATTTTATCCACTTGTTCAACTCCAAGCATTTCATCGTATTGACCAGGACGATTGCTGTTTTTAAATAATATTTGATGCAGTCCTTTAGACAATATTTCATTTATTAAAGTAGACTTGCCTGAACCTGAAACGCCTGTTATGCAACACATTAAGCCCAGAGGAATTTTTACATCAATATTTTTTAAATTGTTTTCTCTGGCACCTTTAATTTCTATAAATTTATCGGACGTTCTTCTCGTTTCAGGAACTTCTATTTTCTTTTTGCCACTTAAATATTGACCTGTAATTGAATTTTCATTGTTCTTTATATCATCAAATGTTCCATATGCAACTACTTCTCCTCCATGAACTCCTGCTCCGGGGCCAATGTCAAGAATATAATCTGCATTTTCCATTGTTTCTTCGTCATGCTCCACAACAATCAGAGTATTACCTAAATCCGTAAGGTTTCGCAATGTTTTAATAAGCATTGAATTATCTCTTTGATGAAGTCCAATGCTTGGCTCATCTAAAACATATAGAACACCAACTAAACTTGAACCTATTTGTGTAGCAAGTCTGATGCGCTGTGATTCCCCGCCGGATAATGTACCTGCATTTCTTTCCAGAGTGAGGTAACTAAGTCCTACATCAGATAAAAATTGAAGCCTTGAATTAATTTCTTTTATAATCTGACTGCCTATTATTTTGTTTTTCGGGCTTAATTCCAGTTCATTTAAAAATTTTATCATTTTTACAACTGAAAGTTTAGTCACTTCATAAATATTTT
>NZ_JAWQJF010000115.1:0-6478 GCF_033447055.1 Sedimentibacter sp. | reverse complement strand
GCTGGAATGTTTGATGAATTTGGAGAAACGAGAGTAAGAGATACTCCTATTTCTGAGGGAGTAATCGTTGGTGCAGCTGTAGGTTCTGCAGCATGCGGGTTAAGACCAATTGCAGAGTTGATGTTTATTGATTTTCTCACAGTAGGAATGGATCAGCTTGTAAATCAAGCTGCAAAAATGAGATATATGTTCGGTGGTAAAATTAATCTTCCAATGGTAGTTCGTCTTCCTTCTGGAGGTGGAGTAGGAGCAGCTGCTCAGCATTCCCAATCTCTTGAAGCATGGGTTACTCATGTTCCGGGACTTAAAGTTGTATATCCATCAAATGCACAAGATGCATTTGGACTTATGCTTACAGCTATAGATGATGACAATCCTGTTTTATTTGTGGAAAACAAAGTATTGTATTCAGTAAAAAGTGATGTTGAAGATGAAGTTAAGCCAATTCCTTTTGGGAAAGCAGCTGTTGCAAAAGAAGGAACTGATGTAACTATAGTTACCTATGGACGTCAAGTACTTGATTCTTTGAGTGCTGCAGAAACATTAGCCAAAGAAAATATAAGTGTTGAAGTTATTGACCTGAGATCTCTATATCCTCTTGACAAAGAAACTATATTTAAATCATTGGGAAAAACACATAAAGTTGTAATAGTGAGTGAAGAAGCTAAGAGAGGTGCTTTTACAGCTGAAGTTGCATCTGTAATTGCTGAAGAATGTTTCTTTGAATGTGATGCTCCTATTAAAAGAGTGGGTGCTTTAAATACACCTGTAGCATTTGCTACAGATTTGGAAAGTTACATTCTTCCTAATGCACAAGATATTGTCAATGCAGTAAAATCTTTGTTTAATTAAGTTATGTCAGGGGCTGTTGCATTAGTTAATGCATCAGTCCCTTAATAAAAGGAGGTGTAAGATGGCTTCAATTGGAATAATAGCTAATCCTGCTTCTGGAAAAGATATAAGAAGGCTTGTATCACATGCCACTGTTATAGACAATAATGAAAAAATAAACATAGTGGAAAGAATTGTTCTTGGAGCTCAAGCTCTGGGCGTAGATAAAGTATACATGATGCCGGATTCATACAATATGGGGTACAGAGTTGAAGATAAACTTAACATTTGCAATGAATTAAAGTGCGAAATAAATGTAATAAATATGATGCGTTTTGATGGTATGGAAGATACATTAAAAGCTGCTGAATTTATGGAAAACAATGATGATATAGGATGTATAGTTACCTTAGGAGGAGACGGAACAAACAGAGCTGTTGCCAAATCAGTGAAAAACACACCTCTCGTTACAATATCAACGGGTACTAACAATGTTTATCCTGTAATGTTAGAGGGAACTATAGCAGGAATGGCAGCTGCAGCGGTTGCATCAAATCGATTTGACAAAAACATTTACGCACAAAAAGATAAGAGAATTGAAATATACATGGATAATCAGTTAAGAGATATTGCTTTGGTTGATGCGGTTATATCCAAGGATGTCTTTGTTGGCTCAAGGGCAATATGGGATATGGAAAGTATTGAGAAAATATTTGTTACAAGAAGCCATCCGGCTTCAATAGGTTTTTCATCTGTTATAGGATGTAAAAAGATTATAATGCCTAAAGATGATTTCGGAGCATATATTAATGTCAATACAAATGGAATATCAGTTATGGCGCCAATGGCGGCAGGGGTTGTGAATAAAATTTTCATAGATGAGCCTATTATTTTGGGGTTTAATGATGAATTAGAATATATTTCAAAATCAAGAGGTACTATAGCACTTGATGGTGAAAGAGAAATAGAGTTTTCAAAAAATCAAAGTTTGATTTTTAAAATATCCAGAAATGGTCCATATCACGTAGATGTTGTAAATGTATTGGAAATTGCACAACAAAACGGATTTTTTCTTGTATAGAATTATTTCAAGATAACATATTATGGAGGTATCAATATGGCAGAATTTATTGTAATGCCTAAAATGGGATTAACAATGACAGAAGGATTTTTGACGAATTGGAAAAAATCCGAAGGTGACAAAATAAACAAGGGAGATACACTTTTTGAAGTTGAAACAGATAAACTCACAAACGCATATGAAGCAAATACATCAGGAGTACTTAGAAAAATATTGGTTTCTGACAGTAATGCTAAAGTGCTAGAACCTGTTGCAATAATAGGAAATGCGGATGAAGATATAACTGATCTTTTAAATAAGGCAGGAAAAAGCAATGAACCTGTAGCAGCTGAACAAAAAGAAGAAATAAAGGTTCAGGTTGCTCAAGTTCCAAGCAATGGTGGTAGAATAAAAATATCGCCTAGAGCAAAAAAAATTGCTCAAGAATTAAATGTGGATATCTCTTTGGTAACAGGTACCGGACCTGATGGTTCAGTAACTGAAAATGATATAAAAAAATTTGCAGATAAACCGAAAGAGCAGAAGAAAGTTTCACCAACAGCAGCTGTAGTAGCAGAACAATTGAATGTAGATACTAACAAAATAGAAAAAGAAACACGTATTATGAAGGATGATGTTATAAAATTTAAACTCAGTGAAGAACTTACTAAATATGCAGCTCCCCAGGAATATAGAAAACCAATGACTACAATGAGAAAGGTAATTGCTAAACGAATGTTGGAAAGTGTTCAAACTTCTCCATCAGTAAACTACAACATAAAAGTTGATACAAGTGCAATGAAACAATTAAGAGAAGATCTTAAAGAAACAATAAAAGTTTCATATACCGATGTTTTAGTAAAAATAGTGTCTAAAGTATTACTTGAGTATCCTCTTTTGAACAGTTCTGTAGTTGACAATGAAATCATAACAAGAAATTACGTGAACATGGGTGTTGCGGTTGCGCTTCCAGATGGGCTTTTAGTTCCGGTTGTAAAATATTCAAATATTAAAGGATTAAAAGATATTTCCAATGAAATAAAAAGCTTTGCGCAAAAAGTAAAAAATAATGAATTAACTCAAGATGAACTTTCAGGAGGAACATTTACAATAAGCAATATTGGGATGTATGGCATTGAATCATTTACGCCAATAATTAATCAGCCTGAAGTTGCAATACTTGGAATAAATGCAATTAACGAAGAGGCTAAAGTAATAAATGGAGAATTAAAAATTAAGCCAATGATGAATTTAAGCCTGACAGCAGACCATAGAGTTGTTGATGGAGCTGTAGCTGCAGAATTTTTATCTAAGTTAAAGGAATATATAGAGAAGCCGGGACTTCTTTTACTGTAAGGAGGTAAGACATGAAAATAGCTATTATAGGCGGAGGACCAGGTGGATATGTAGCAGCCATAAGAGCTGCTCAATTGGGTGCGGATGTAACTTTAATAGAAAGAAAGCACATAGGAGGCACTTGTTTAAACAAAGGATGTATACCTACAAAAGTTTTGCTTCATACAACAGAACAACTCGAAGTAATAAATAAAGATTATAAAGAAATTGGAATAAATGTTTCAAATGTTGAAATAAGTTGGAAACAGCTTCAAAAAAGGAAAGAAAAAGTAGTCCGTAAACTTGTAGGTGGGGTTGATGTACTATTGAAAAACAATAAAGTAACGAAAATAATGGGCGAGGGAAGTTTTATAAGCAATAATCAAATTGCCGTTAAAGTTACTGATGGAACAGAAACTACAGTTGATTTTGATTATGCTATAATTTCAACAGGTTCAAAACCAGTAATAATTCCTTTGCCGGGAGTTAATCTTCCGGGAGTTATTACAAGCGATGAAGCTCTTTCATTACAGGAAATTCCAAAAAGTTTGGTTGTAATAGGAGGAGGCGTTATAGGAGCAGAATTTGCTGCTGTTTACAGTGCATTAGGGTGTAAAGTTACAATTATAGAAATGCTTTCTAATATTGTTGCTAATATGGACAAGGATATAGTCCAACCTTTAAAAGATAAATTTATTAAAAATGGTGTTGAAATTTATACAGACACAAAGGTAGTTTCAATTTCTGAATCTTCAGAAGGTCTGTCAGTAAACACATCATCACAGGCAGGCGACAAATCATTCGTAGCTGAAAAGGTGCTGCTATCCATAGGAAGAAAACCTGTTACTGATAACATGGGATTAGAAAATGTGGGAGTGAAAACCGAAAGAAACGCAATTGTTGTGAATAAAAATATGCAGACGAACATAGACAATATTTATGCGATAGGGGATTGTAACGGTGGTGTAATGCTTGCTCACGTTGCTTCAGCAGAGGGAATTGTTGCCGTCGAAGCAATAATGAATAAAAAACCGAACATGGATTTTAAAACAATACCATATTGCGTTTATACCAGACCGGAACTGGCAGGTGTAGGTCTGACGGAAGAACAGGCTAAAGCAAAAGGATACGATATAAAAGTAGGAGTATTTCCAATGTACATAAATGGAAAAGCAATGATAGAAGGAAATACTGATGGAGTTGTAAAATACATAGTAGATGCAGCCACTAAAGAAGTGCTAGGGCTCCATATGGTGGGACCAAGAGCAACAGACTTAATAGTTGAAGGAGCACTTGCCATACGTTTAGAAGCAACCATTGATGAAATTATTTCAACTATCCATGCACATCCGACAGTTGGAGAATCACTTCAGGAAGCAGCCCATGCTGTTTATGGAAATGCAATTCATATTCCAATATAAATACGTAACATAATAAAATATTGGAATAATGATAGTATCTAAATGTTAAATTCGACATCAAAAAAAGACATCGAAAAAATGTCTTTTTTTGATGTCAAATCAAGTTTCAATTGTTGTATTCGTAAATTTAAAGTGGTAAAATAACCTGAAAGTAAGATAAACTTTGAATCATGCTTAATAAATAGCTTATTGGTATGATATTACTAAAACAGGAGACGAAAAATGATTTCTATTGGAATAATAGCAAACCCAGCTTCAGGAAAAGATATAAGAAGGCTGGTTTCTCATGCAACTGTAATAGACAACGGTGAAAAAACAAATATTGTGGAAAGAATCATTCTTGGCGCTCAGGCGCTTGGCGTAGAGAGAATATATATGATGGCTGATTTTCACAAAATGGGAGACAGAGTAAGAGAAAAACTTAAAATTAGTGGTGAATTAAAATGTGAAATTGTTGTTTTAGATATGATAAATTTCAATAGTATGAAAGATACGTTAAAAGCAACTGAACTCATGGAAAATAATAATGTTGGATGCATTGTTACTCTTGGGGGAGACGGTACAAACAGAGCAGTTGCCAAAGTATTAAAGAGAACGCCTATAATTACCATTTCAACAGGTACCAACAATGTATATCCCGTAATGCTTGAGGGAACAATAGCTGGAATGGCTGCAGCTGCAGTTGCTTCTAAGCGCTATGAAGAAAGCCTTTATATTACCAGGGACAAAAGAATAGAAATATACAGAGATAATGAGTTGGTAGATATTGCGTTGGTAGATGCAGTTATATCAAATGATGCATTTGTAGGTTCAAAAGCAATATGGGATATGGAATCAATTGAAAAGATATTCGTAACCAGAAGTCATCCTGCTTCAATAGGGTTTTCAGCAGTCATTGGATGTATGAAAACAATAGTTCCTGAGGATGATTTTGGAGCATACATTAATGTTAATACAAATGGTACTTTTGTTATGGCGCCTGTTGCAGCAGGAGTTTTAGAACAAGTTGCTATTGATGATCCTGTAATTCTTGGCATTGATGAAGAATTTGAGTACATTTGCAAAGATAACGGAACCATAGCTCTTGATGGTGAAAGAGAAATAGAGTTCAACAAGGATCAACGTTTTGTTTTTAAAATTTCCAGAAGTGGCCCAAATCATGTTGATGTTGCGAAAGCATTGGAAACGGCTCAGAAGAACAGATTTTTTCTTGCTTAAATTGAAAAGGAACATGCACTGTTAAGGAGTGCATGTTCCTAAATCTTATAATAATCGTTTTTTAGACCGGCATTACAAACAGTTGTACGCTGCTGTAAATTTCGTCATAGAATACATTTTCTGCATCATTCGAATGATTAGTAAAATATTTCAATGTAAACAAGAGTTATTTCTTTATTTTTTATTAACTAAATCTATTTGTAGCAGGTTGAGAAATATTCTTAAGAGCTTGTTCTGCATTATCCTGAAGTTTTGGTTCTACGGAAATGTCCCCTAATGAAACAAAACCTACCAGACTGTTATTATCAACAACTGGAAGTCTGCGTATTTGTTTTTCACCCATTATTCGTACAGCTTCGTGTACATCCATATCAGATGTTCCAACTATTGGATTTGCAGTCATAATTTCACTTACTGCTTGTTGATTTGAATTTTGCCCGGCTGCTACAGATCTTAATGCAATATCTCTGTCTGTAACAATACCAACCACACTTTCTTGCTTGCAAACAGGTAAAGAACCAATGTTGTATTGCTTCATCAATTGAGCCGCTTTTTTAATTGAATCATCTGAACTTAAACTTGCTATTTCTTTTGACATTATTTCTTTTAATTT
>NZ_JAWQJF010000114.1:0-21434 GCF_033447055.1 Sedimentibacter sp. | reverse complement strand
ATTTTTCAATTTTGCAAATTCTCCATCGTAATCATTTTGAAAATTCATAACTAAATTACCTTGCGCTAATTCATTTAATACACTTACGCTTTCACCTATATATGTAATATATGATTTTAATCGCATAGTTAAACTTTCTATCGATTTAGCAAGTTCGCCTATTTCATCTTTACTTCTTACATCAATATCTACATCTAGTTCTCCGGCTGATAACTTGTTCGTAATATTAGTAATTTTTTTAATTGGTCTTGTCATTCTCCTGATTAAAATTATCATAACTACTAAAAGCAATACTAGGACTATTAAAAATATTATTATTATTGTTATAATAACCTGCTTTGTATTTGCCATGAATTCATCTTTAGGCAACGAAGATAATATCTGCCAGCCTGTGTCACCTATTTGTACGCTGTTACCCTCATATGTTTCATCATTATATGTGTATTCGGCAACGTCTCCTGTTCGACTGTTCACTAACTCAATTATGTTACCACTTAAATTTATATCAGTTATTGATTTCAGTAAACTGTCTTCATCCTTGTGAGAAGCTATTATGTTATTTTCTGTAAGTAATGTAAAATATCCTGTTTCTCCCAGTTTATAATTACCCACCATTTCTGTCAAATCATCAATTGCTATATCTACAGCTGCTAGGCCAACTATTTTATTGTTAACAGTTACTGGTCCTGATATTGTTATTACAACACCACCTGTAATTGCATCGACGTAAGGATCAGTTATACATATTCTATTTTCAGAAACCGCTTTATAATAATCTTTTGAAGAAACATCATATTCAACTTTTGAATAGACTGTTGGTGACACTAAGTAATAGCCTGCTTCAGCAATATATGCGGAAAGAATAACTTCCGGGTCCATTTTTTGTGTGTCTTCAACAGTTTTTGCAGCAGTCATGAAACCTTCTGTTTCAAGCAATGTTTCCCTTCCTTCTGCATTTATTAAAAAGTTTTGCAAATTTTTATCCTGCGCCATTTGTTCTACTATTGCTATGTAACGTGCAAAAAACACTTCTGCTTCATTACTTACACTTTTTGTAGTTTCATTTAATATTTCTTTTTCATTTTGAGTAAAATTATCATTAACAGTCGTTCCGATTATTACACCGGTTGCCAGTAAAGCGATAAAACATAAAATAAATAATGTTAACGTTATTTTGGTTGTTATACTCTTCATTCCTTTTATACTATTCTCTTTTTTCATTTTCTTTATCATATAAGCCTCCAATAAATCTCTTTACTTGTAAGTTCTATACATAATATCGTATTAATTTGTAAAAAGTTTAGCTCTTCACATAAATATTAAGGGGACAGATTTTTGAGAGATTTTTATCTCTAAAAGGTCCGTCCCCAGGTTTATGCTTTTATATTGACTAGTTTTGAAAATGATTGTGGTTGATTTAAGCTCGCTTTAACACTTTTTAATTCATCATTAACATTCTTTCGAATTTCTTTATCCATTTCAATAGTTTCTGCAACAAGAATTTTTATTTTTATTTTTAAATTTTTTACTTCTTCTGATTCTTTGAATTTACCGTTATTCATTATATATTCATTTATTTTAATATCAATATCTCTTATTTTTTCTATGTATTCTTGTCTTTCACCAATCATTGCATTAATTTTAGTGTATTCAACTTTTAATGGTAACTTCATTATTTCCTTTGTAAAATTATTTAAACTTACAACTGCTTCATATTTGTCTTTTAACAATTTTCCCATATGTACACCATTAGTTTTTTCCGGTTTTTGATATTTTATCAGCTTCTGCCCAAGTATTTCTCAAATCTTTTACCATTGGCAATATATTATCTATATTAGTTATTGATTTCATCGATGATGCTTTTATTAGTTCCTTGTTGAAAAACATATACATTTCTGATAATTCTTGGGATAATTTATACTTTTCAACTAATGTAACAATAAGATAGTTAAAAATTTTCCTACATTTTTCTATATTAATATTTGCATTTTTATAATCTTCATTTTCCATTAAAATTTTACTTAAATTTAATTTTTTAATTGCTTCATCAAACAAAAGAACAAGAAGTTCACCCTTTGTCATAGTGTTTATTGAATTTCTTTTATATTGTTCATAAGGATTAACCATTTTTACACCCTTTCTATCCCAACATGTCTGTTAGCCATGAGCTTTGAGAATTCAAATTGTTTAATGTCGTTTCCAAATTAGAAAACTTGCTCCAGTATCTTTCTCTTTCATCTTCCATCTTATCTTTTAATTCTTCCATCTTGTCTTCATATTCTTCCATTTTTTCAGAGATATAATTTTGGTCTGAAGTAAGACCCCCTTCCAATCCAGCTTCATCAATGAGAATACCTGTTGTACCATAAGCTCCAACATTTGCTATTAAAGTTTCCCGCAATTGAACAGCAAGTCCTGATTTAGCAGTACTGCTTGTATCCGATGTTGTCTGTGAAAATAAACTTGCTATTTCATCAGGGTTTTCCAATAGTTTTTCTTTGAATTTTTCTTCATCAAGTATTAGTTTTCCGCTGGTGTCCATAGTAGCTGATGAAACTCCAATGCTCGACAATGAAAGACTGCTCACTGAAGTCATAGAAGACATAGTTTCTCTCATATTACGCAAAATAATGTTCATTTTGCTGTCGCCGAATAAAACTCCCTTTTTAGCTTGAGTTTCCCAGTCTTTTATTTCATCTTCTTCCATCTCTTCTTGCTGTTCCGGTGTTAAAGGCTGATAGTCTCTGTCTGGTTTCTCACTTGTTTTAGTGTTAATCAACGTAATTATTTCATTGTAAGAATCAATAAATCCTTTGAATTTTTCAACAACTTCATCTGAATTGTTGGTAACATCAAAAGTTATTGGTGTATCTGTTAATTGTAATCCCTCTGCCTTTTCGTTTAATTCAATGTTAATTTCATCAATTGTAAAGTTTGCAGTACTGCGGTTAATTGTATTTTGTACACCATTTAATGTGTATGTCATTTCTGTGTTAGTACCGGCATTAATATGATAATCAGCTGTAGCTATATCAACATCTGTAACCAGATCATCGTCATAATCTTTAGTATATATCCGTGTCTCTTTATCATAAACAATTTTACCAAGTTTGGTTTCTGTGCCATTGGCTTCTTTTTTATAAATATTTTGAATTCCATCTTCAGTCTTTATGTATTCACCAGTTGTTTCCAAAATTTCATTCAAATCAACTCCTGTTCCAAAAAGAGCCTGTGCTAACGTACCTGCACCTGCGGAAATGCTAACTCCTTTGTGTTCTCCAGTTTCTGAAGCTTTTACTGAAAATGTATTAGTTGTCGATGAATAATACACTTCCACTCCTGCTTCAGCATTGCTGTTTATTTTATTTATAGCTTCAGTAACGGTCATAGTGCTTTCGATTTCTACATCTACATTATTTATATTTATAATATATCCTTCTTTTCCATTTGAAAGTGTTGTTGTAGCAACAGCACCTATTCCTGCAATTCCTGATTCAGCAATGCTTCTTGTCTTATTTAACCTATTGTAATCTCCTGACTCAATACCTGTAAAATTACCTAAGTCTGTGCTTATACCGCTTACGCCAAAAATATTAGTGCTATCATCAACTGCTGAAAAAGTCAACTTATTATCTACATCAGCAACAGTAACCTTACCTGCTCCGTATGCATCATCTAGTTCGTTTTGAAGATAAGTGCTTAAATTGTCTTTCGTAACACTAGAATCTAAGTTAATAGTTTTTTGAACTCCGTTAAAGTCAAATGTAATGTATGAATCTTCACTTGTGAGAATCGAAGCAGTTTCCTTCGTCAAATCGCTTACTTCAACAGGTGCGGATGAAACTGCTGTTTGTCCCAATGTCATATTTAAATTTTCTATAATTGAATTGCTTGCAGCAGTTAATTTTACTTCTTTACCATCCGAAGAACTTATAACTAATTTATTGCTAGCGTCAAAAGAAGCGGTAACCTTACTTAAATCACTTGTTTTGAGAAGTTGTTCATTAAGCTCAGAAAGAACATCATTAAATGAAACTATGTCCGTATCATCATTTCCAAATCCCTTATCTATTGCCAGGCTATAACTTTCACCATCATACTCAAATGTCATTGTTGCTCCGGCTAAAGTTGATGTATTAGCAGTTATCGCTTCAGATGCAAATGTGCCGCTAGTAACTTTTTTATTTGAAGCAAAGTTTGCAGCAGTTGCAACACTAGATATGCTGTCAATCGAAAAATTTGCAATATTTTCTGCATCTCCTGTTACATTCACATAACTTGATGAGGATTCATATGTGTATGATTCAAAAAATTTAGAGCTTAATATATTAGTATCTGATCCTGATGAATAAGAAAAATACTTGTCGCTAAATGACAAAAGTTTTGTGCTTATTTCTCTATATGCTTGTTGTCTGTATAAAAGTTTTTGCTTTGATTGATATTCTCTGTTTATTTTCGATTTAGTGTTAGATAGCATTTGATTTACTAAATCATCAGTATCAAGTCCTGATACAAGGCCTCCGAAGCCTTTGCTTGTTGATGAACCATAAATGCTTGTTGATAATGTTGACATGTTTTCCCCTTTCTGGTTTTGCATCGTCTACACTGTACAATGCCACCCCTGCTTATTTATTTAAATACTTTATCAATATATCGGATATGTTTTCTATCGGTGCTTGAACTGCTACAGCTCCAATGTTATATGCAACCATTGGCATGCCGTAAACTACAGAAGATTTCTCGTCCTGTCCTATTGTGTACGCACCTGCTTTTTTCATGTTCAAAAGACCTTGTGCTCCATCTTTCCCCATTCCTGTAAGAATAATTCCTACAGAATTTTTGCCCGCTGTTTCTGCTACGGAATTAAACAATACATCTACTGAAGGACAGTGACCACTTACTTTCTCACCTACTCTGCATGTGACATAATATCCTTTGTCGTCCTTAGACAATTTCATTTGTTTGTCTCCAGGAGCAATTAATGCAAGCCCGTTTTCAATTCTGTCTCCATCTGCTGCTTCACGCACTTCTATGGCACATATTCTGTTGAGTCTTTCAGCATACATTTTTGTAAATCCTGCCGGCATATGCTGAGTTACCAATATCCCAGGAACTTCTTTAGGCAATTCTTTAAGTATTGCCAATATTGCTTCCGTTCCCCCGGTTGATGCTCCAACTGCTATTATTTTTCTTGTAGATATTTTTTCAAGTATTTTAGTCTCAATTTTTTTAGAATCTGTGAAAGGTACTAATTTTGCTATTGAAGCTACTTTTATTTTCGTTTTTAATTCTCTGAAAAATATTGGCAAATCATCTTTTGATGACATATCAGGCTTTTTTACAAAATCTACAGCCCCTGCATGCAATGAATCAAAAACACTTATATTCATTGAACTTACCAAAACAACTTTCATTGGATTTTCAGCCATAAGCTTTTTTAAAAATGTCAAACCGTTCATTTTAGGCATTTCGACATCTAACGTCAATATGTCCGGCTTAAGTATTTTTATTTTCTCCATCGCGTCAAATGGATCTACAGCCATACCAACTACTTCTATGTGCGAATCTTCACTCAATTCTTTTTTTAATACATTTCTAAACAACAGTGAATCGTCTGTTATTAAAACTTTTATTTTGTTAATTATCATAATCATTCCTTTTTATATATTGCCGGACTTATGTAAGTAAATTTTGATTGGTTTCTTTGAATTGTCTCAGCATGTCCAATCATTAAGTACCCCTGTGGCTTTGTAGCATCATAAAATTTATTTACTATGTTCATTTTTGTTTCTGCATTAAAATATATCATAACATTTCTGCAAAATATAACATCATATTTATTTTTTGCAGTCATTGGATCCATCAGATTGAACACTTTAAATGTAACATGTTTTTTAATTTCCGGCAATACTTGGTATTTACTGTCTATAGTTTTTTCAAAATATCTTTTTTTGTAAGGTTCAGGAAGTTTCGCTATACTTTCTTCTGTATATATTCCTTCGCGAGCTTTTGAAAGAACATTTTCAGATATATCTGTCGCAAATATTTGGACATTCCAGTTGCTTGCGTTAAACTTAAAATAATCATTAATTAACATTGCTAAAGTATATGGTTCTTCTCCTGATGAACACCCTGCACTCCAAATATTTAACGTTTTTGTTCGGTTGTTTTTTTCTTCATATGGAAATATTACTTCTTTTAAATATTTAAAGTGATTTTCTTCCCTATAAAAATATGTATAATTCGTTGTAAGTTTATTTATGAGTGTAGTAATTTCTTCCTTATTGTTTTTTTTGATATTATCTAAATATTGACTGAAATTGTTCATGCCTTTACGTTCAATTAAATTAGACAATCTGCCTTCTATCAGTACTCTTTTTTTTGAAAGGTCTATACCATAATTCATATGCATAAGGTCTACGAATTCTAAAAATTCATTGTCAGTTAATTTTACCATATTTACATACTTTCTATAAGATTTCCTATATCCAGGATAAGATTAATGCTGCCGTCTCCTAATATGGAGCAGCCTGAAATTCCCGATTCTTTTATATTATACTTACTCAATAAAGCTGGCATAGGCTTAACCACAACCTGCTGTTCTCCTACTATTTTATCAACAAACAAGCAAGTGCTGCTGTCTCCGGATTCAACAAGAATTAGTATGCCGTCTTCTATTTTTGTTATATCAGTATCTATGTTGAAAAATTCATTAAGTCTTAAAATAGGATAACATTTATCCCTTATCAATATCATTTCTTTGCCATCAGTATTGTGTATTATTTCATCCTCAACAGTTTTAAATGACTGTTGAATATTTTTTATTGGAATAATAAATTCAGAACCACCTACAACAATCTGCATTCCTGAAACAATAGTGAGAGTTAAAGGAATTTTAAATGTTACTGCAGTTCCAATTCCTTCTTTGCTGTCTAAAACAACATTCCCTCCTACTTTTTCCACATTCGATTTGACTACATCCATTCCAACCCCTCTACCCGAATACTCAGTAACAGTTTCATTTGTAGAAAATCCCGGAAGCATTAAAAATTGAAATATTTCTTTTGAAGTGTATTCACTTTCTGGTTTTTGCAATAAATCTTTTGCTTTGGCTTTTTCCAAAATTCTTTTTAATTCAAATCCCTTGCCGTCATCTTCCACGGTTATATGAATTTCTCCACCTATATTTGAAGCAGACAACCTAATTGTACCTTTTGGATTTTTCCCTTTATTTATTCTTTCATCTTCTGATTCTATGCCATGATCCATCGCGTTTCTAACTAAATGCATAATTGGATCGGAAATACCATCAACTATTGTTTTATCAACTTCAGTTTCCTCACCTGACAAAACTAATTCAACTTCCTTATTTAATTCTTTTCCCATATCTCTGACTATTCTCTTCATTTTTTGAAAAATGCCGGACACAGGTACCATTCTTAAAGACATTACTATGTCTTGAAGTTCATCAGTGAGTTTTCTCATCTGTCTTGTGGATTTTATAAAACTTTCTAAATTCAGTTTTTTAATTTCATTGTCAGCTGCTACCATAGATTCAGCTATAACCAATTCTCCGACTATATTGACAAGATTGTCAAGTTTAGATAAATTAACAGTAATTAAATTTTGCTTGCTGTGCTTTGCAGAACCTTCAACTTTTTCAACTTTAACGTTTTGTGAAGCTACTGCATTTTCTACTGCATTTACGATTTTTGCTTTCTCATCTTGTTTTGTATTATCGTCTTTTTCTTTTTCATCGTTATATTCTATTACTGTGTAATTTTTTACGTTCAATGCTTCTCTTACTACTCCAACTGCTAAATCTAAAGATTCTTTATCATTTATATATACAAAAAAACCGTCTTTTATTATTTCTTGCGCTGTTTCGCTTATACTTTCAACATTCTCAGGCTTGTTAATAAATTCAATGCCTATTTCTTTTAATTGATTTATAATAAAAAACGCCCTTAAGTTTTCCATCCCAATGTCATCATCAAATGTGATTTTGATTGCATATTTTTTATTTGAACGGATATTTCTTATTTCAGTTGTTTTTCTCGTTTCAGTTGCCATTGTTAAAGCAGCTTCTGTTTCAGAAGTAATTTCCAGTTTATCATCATTTTTATTTCCTGATATCGCGTGTAAAAAATCCAATATTTCAGCTTCAAAAAACTCTAAATTTTCTTCAAGAGACTCGCCTTCTTCTATTTTAGATATTTCTGCTTTTATGAAATCTGTGAACTTAAATACGAGATTTACAAGTTCTTCATTATATTTGTAATCAATGCCATTTTCTCTGATATAATAAAACAAATCTTCTATTTTATGTGATATTATCATAATGCTGTTAAACTGCATCATAGCGGATGAACCTTTTATAGTATGCATTATTCTAAATATTTCATCTATGCAATCCTTATCAAATGCTTGTTCACTTTCCGCTCTTAATAATATATCATCCAGTTGTTCCAACAATGAATTTGCTTCAAAAAGATACATATCTAGTACAGAATCAAAATTATTATCCATATTCAAGTCTCCTTATTAGTATATCTCTGTTTCTATATCGGCATTTTTTTTTATTTATTAAGTCTTAATATATACTTTTTTTATTTTTTTACATTAAGACTGCTTATTTAAATGACAAATATGCCGATATATTAATAGCAAATCCTTTAATTTTTTGGTATAATATTATATAATAAGGTATATCTTCAGGAGATTCTATGATTGATAATAATGTAAATATAAAAACAAGCAACACAGCAAGCGATAATAATATAAATAAACAAAAAGTCAAACCCGTGCAGGTCTTACCTTTTGATGCAATCGACCCAACTAAGGTTACACGACCCACAAAACAGGATCCAAGCAATCAAACAGGTCAAAACCCTTTAAACTACAATCCGGATTCAGTTTTTGACAAATTCATTAAGTCACTGCAAAATTCTCCTGTTTTATCGGAAAATGCAAAAAAACTTCTTTTAAACAAACAGTTTATTAATAATAGCATCAAAAACGATTCTGCTCTTAATACTTTGTTTGAAACATTTATAAAAAGCATTGAAATGAACGAAGCTGAAATATTAAATTTTCTTAAGTCGCAGCAAGGATTATATACTAAATTTAATGGTGACTTTTTCGATTCTTTAAGAAGCTTGTTGAAAAGCAATCCCAATAACAAAGATTTTAAAATTATTTTGAGAAACTTTCTAAGAAGCTATGATTGCTTTGTTTCCGTAGAGAATACCAATAAATCAATTGACGCTGCCCTTAAAAATATAGAACGGAATATGCCTGAAGTATTAAAGAAATCTTTTAATGAACTTACAGACAAGCTTATTACAGATTATTCAACAAACAGTAACGATGTTAACTTAAATATTTTAAAAAATGATATTTTGCCATTTGTTGGCCGATATATATCAAAAATGAATGATTTTGGCCCTGTTAGAGATTACGTTTCTGTGCTTATACACAACATCGTAAGATTAGAATCTGCATCAAAGAATAATTTTTCAGATAGCTTGGATAATTTATTTGAATTTATAAAATACAACCTTAATATTGATGACAATGATATGCAAACATTAAAAATGTCACTCATCAATACATATGAAACTTCATCAAATGCTAGGAACGATTCCATTGATTCATTTTTAAAACTGATTGAATCAGGAATAAAAAACAGCAATAATATAATAAATAAAGGTGTAATGGAAGATATGGCAAATTCTTTATTGTTCAGCCAGAATGTTCACATTCCATTAACACACATGTTTTTACCTTTAAATTACAATGGAATGTTTATGTTTTCGGAAGTATGGATTGGAAAAGAATATAATGATACAGATAAAAAACACAGCAAACATGATTATTCCGAGATTTACAAAGCATTTATAACTTTTGACATACAAAATATAGGATATTTTGAAACAACTTTAATTCTAAAAGAATCAAAGTTATCTTTTGAAATTTTCGTTCCTAATAACTTAACTAATTCAATTGGATTAATAAAAAATGACCTGAATAGAATATTAAGCGACAACAATTTATCTGTTGCAAATTTAAATATATACGAAAGTGTTAAAAAAAGAAAATTTCATGAGATTTTCAACAATTTGTCAGAAAGGAAGAGCAGCGTAGATGTCACAATATAAAAATAATTCGAATTCAGAAAGAGCAGTTGCTCTTAAATATGATATGAATAAGAACAAAGCACCTGTGGTAATTGCTTCAGGCGCGGGATATATTGCAAATAAAGTAATTGAAATAGCTGAAGAAAACGGTGTGCCCGTATATAAGGACGATTCTCTTTCAGTAGTACTTTCACAGCTTGATGTGGGAAGTGAAATTCCAGATGAACTTTTCAGCGCAATTGTTGATATTTATATTTACTTTTTAAATTTCAAACTAACTAAAGACGAGGTTAATTATGAATGATTTGATTTTTGCTTTAGACATAGGTACTCGTTCAGTAGTTGGTGTTGTTTGTGAAAATAAGAACGGAATTCTTAGAGTTATTGAAATAAAAAGTGTTTTTCACAATCAAAGAGCCATGGTTGATGGCCAAATTGAAGATATAGCAGAAGTAAGCAGAATTGTTGGAATTGTAAAAAACAGCATTGAAGAAAGTCTCAATATTAAACTAAAAAAAGTTTGCATTGCTGCTGCCGGAAGAGCATTAAAAACAGAGCGCATAATTTTAGAAAAAAATTCTGACATAAGAATACCCATATCATCAGATTTTAAAAGTGCTATAGAAACCGAAGCATTGCAATTAGCTCAGGATATGTTTTCAAATGCTTCATCAAACAGTGACTTATTTTACTGCGTAGGTTACAGCGTTTTGGGCTACACAATGGATGGAAAAAACATACTGAATATTGAAGGTCACAGAGCCAATAAAGTATCTGTCGAAATAATAGCTGCATTTTTACCCCATACTGTAATAGAAGGACTTTATTCATGCATGGACAACAATGATTTGGAAGTTTCCAATTTAACATTAGAACCGATTGCTGCTATGGATTTAATTATTCCAGCTGATTTGAGGCTGTTAAATCTTGCCTTGATTGATATTGGAGCAGGTACATCTGATATTGCCATTTCCAAAGACGGAAGTGTGGTTGGTTATGACATGGCTACTATAGCAGGTGATGAAATAACTGAATGTATTATGAAAAATTATTTGGTTGATTTTAATACTGCAGAAAAAATAAAAGCATCTTTAAGCGATGATTCAAATTACATATCTATCACTAATATACTTGGAATCACTCAAAATACTGAAAAAAAGGAAATTTTAGAATCTGTAAAAACGGCAGTTTATGATTTGTGCGACGATGTTGCTTCTAAAATTACCAAATTAAACAAAGAATCTCCTGCTGCAATATTTTTAGCAGGTGGAGGAAGCAAAACACCGTTTTTGATAGAATTTTTGTCAGAACTTTTAAATATTTCTCCATTAAGAATAGCAATGACAGAAAAAGAAAGTCTGCACAATATTGATTTGTCATCTCTAGAGAACTTCGGACCTGAATTAATAACACCGATTGGAATTGCTTATTCTGTTATATTAAATAAAAATTATGATTTTTTCAGCGTTACTTTAAACAATAAAAAAATCCGTTTATATGGAATAAGACAAATGAAAGTCATGGATGCTATTTTAATGTCAGGTTTTGATACAAAAAAACTAATAGGCTTCTCAGGAAAAAGTTTGAGATTTTTATTTAATGGAATACAGCATTATTATACTGGAGAGTTTTCAACACCATCACAAATTTATGTTAATTCGTCTGTCTCAAATATTGAAACAATAATACATCCTGGTGACAAAATAGAGGTTGTTCCGGCAATTGACGGAGCTTCTCCTGTTGTTAAAATTTCTGATATTACAAAAAATTTGTCAAATGGCTTCATATATTTCAATGGTATAAAAACAGAATTATGCACAAAATATTTTGTAAACAATACCGAAGTTAATGAAAATTACGCAATAGGAAATTCTGATTCGATTGATATTATTCAAGTTAAAACAATCAGAGATTTGTACAAGCTGTTTAAGATGGATATCAATTTATATAATAACTTTGTAAAGGGAAATATGGTTGATTTAGATTTCGAATTGTATGACGGTTGTATTGTAGATTTATTTAGTATTGAAAAAACGATTGAAATTGAATCAGCAAAAGAAACTTACCAAAAATCAATTAACAAAATAGATGAATCATCTGAAATCGAGTCGTCCATTAAAGTAACTGTCAACAATAAACTAATTACTCTTCCCCAACGCGAGGATAATACGCCATACATATTTGCAGACATGTTGAACTATACAAATATTGACCCGGCAAATCCAAAGGGTAATATTGTTTTGCTGCACAACGGAAAGGAAGCTTCTTATTCAAATTTAGTATCTGATAATGATGTAATTATTATTAAATGGGATTGTGACTAACTACAAAACACTATCGGGGAGTTATTATGGACAAATTAGTAAATTTAGTTAAAATATATGATAATAATAAAAATTTGTTGGGAATTGGGCAGTTGTTAAACATTAACAGTGCTACAATCAAAATAAAGGGAGACAATCTTCCGATAATAAATTCAGAAACTGAAGTATATATAGAAATATACGATGAACTTGTTGGTATTTCTCCTTATTTGTGTAAAATAGGCGTAGCAGCAAAAAATCAGCTTAACGCCCATATTATAAACAAAGAAGCAATTATCGAAAGAAGAAATTCATTAAAAGTTCGTACTGATTTATCTTTCTACATAGAAAGTCTAGAGAGAAATGATGAAGATATAACAAAAGAAGTTCCTAATATGAAAATTAATATGCTTAATTTATGTATTGGCGGAATGTTAATATCATCTAACTACGACCTTTTAATCGATGATAAAATAACATTTTATTTTAAATATGCAAAGTTTCAAATGATTTTAATTCATGCAAAAGTTATAAGGATTGATATAAAAAAAGATAATGATAATGACGAAATTGAAACTGTAAATTATGGATGCTCTTTTTCTAAAATGGCGAGATATAACGAATCGGTAATAATTCAATATTTGTATGACAGACAGCTTCAATTGTATAGAAATAGATAGGGGCCTATAATGAAAAAACTTACACTTTTAACAATAGCATTAATTGTAATTTTTAATATGTTCAGTATAAGCTATGGAGCAGAAAATAATTATTTAAGAGCCAAATTTTCAGAAACTGATATATCTGGTACGAATTTCAAAGAAATAACCATAAACCCCTCAAGATATCAAAATGGTACAAGACTTGTAGATGAGGAAGATGTTGAATATTATATATATTTGCCTTCCGGTTATTTAGTTCAAGGAAAAACAGCTTCATTTGTGGCAGATCAGGAAGGAAAATATCCATTTACCGTATATTACGGAAGTTATAAAAAAACATTTTTTTATACTGTTGATGACATTGAAGAAAAAGAAAATACTACAGATGTTGGTTTTGATGATAAGGACAATGAAATTAACTTTAATTATGATTTAAAATATGATTACGAAAAAAAACAAATATTATTTCATATAAGCACTGATAAATTAAGAACCGTAACAACTCCTGAAAGTACAACCATTACAAATGAAGTAAATTATTATATAGAAAATTTAGAAAATAATATACCATTTGAATTTAAAATAGTTATAGATGATGAATCATTTAATTATAAAATTATTAAACAAGGTGAATTCTATCTTTTAGTTGAACTATCTTCTGTTAATTACGATAACTACAGCACCCTTGTAGAATACAAGGGTTATAATTTCACAAACAACAATAATTACGAAGCATATCCATCAAAAGATTTATATGAAGACAATGGTAACTATGAAGTCTTGGTTAAATCTGATACAGGTTATTCTAAAAGTTTATTTGTTTTTAATATAGATGGAATTGATTACAGAAGGCCTAATGTTGACGTAGAATTAGAATATATAGATGATTATAATTTTTACCTGGAAATAGAAGATGATTTCGGTCTTGATTACATGATTACATTTGATGGCAAATATATTCCTATTAGAACAAGCGGTGATAATAAAGAATTTACATATACCCACAACACAGCAATCAATTATAATGGTGAATACATTTTTACCATTGTAGACAAGGCGGGAAACAGGACAGTTGAAAAGATTGATATAGATTCACGAAATGCTGTTCGTAAACATAAAATAAATTTAGATGTTCACGACTATAAATATACTGAAAATTTATTTAGATGCAAAGGTTTGCAATACACAAAAAATGATGACGACAATTCAACTTATTATAAAAATATCTTGCCGGCGTACATGAGTGGATGCGGCCTTGCATTTAATCCAAATTCATCAATAACAAGAGCTGAAATGGTAACCGTATTTTGCCGGTTAAATGATTTACCATACGATATAAATGCATATTTTAAAACTAAATTTACTGATATAGATAATCATTGGGCAAAAGATTATATTTCAATGGGAAGCAGTAAAAAATATATATCAGGCTATAAAGACAAAACATTTAAACCGGACAGCTATGTAACAAGAGCTGAATTTTGTCAGATGCTCACAAAAATAAGTGCTTATAAAACTAAACTTAATGAACTGCCCGCTTCAAGCAATTATGATTTTAATGACATAAGTGCTCACTGGGCTGAAAAAGAAATAATAAAAATTTCCAGCAGAGATTTAATAGAAAGTACAGGAAATTATTTCTATCCTGACAAACCAATAACAAGAGCTGAAGTAGCTCATGCTGTAAACAAACTCTATGGATTTAGTCCTTCGTATTTAGAATTAAATTATATAAATTCACTTTACAATAAATATTACAATTTTACTGATATAAAAAATAATAAAAATTTTAATGATATTATTATTTCTGTTGTAGGTATGTATAGAGAGAAAATAGAATGATGGAGGAGAGAAAATATGGTAAATAACTATATGGAAGAAATTGTAAGAAATTATCTTGACGACATTTTAAGAACTGACCCAAGTTATTCAAATATATGCAGATGTGATCATTGTATTGATGATATTATGGCAAAAGCATTAAATAATCTCAACCCATATTACATTACAACAAAAAAAGGAGAAGTATTCGCAGAATATTCTTCTTTGGAAACTCAGCATCACGCAGAAGTTATTTCCGAAGTTGTCAAAGCAATAGAGTTTGTTTCTAAGCATAAAAATCACGATTAACACCGCTGGGAACACCAGGGGACGGACCTTTTAGAGTTACAGTACAACTCTAAAGGTCCGTCCCCTGGTGGTGGTTAAATCACCTTAATATTTTTTGCAAATGATTTTATGGTAAGATTTCCAGTATTGCTGTCAAAAATTATTGTTCGTCCGTAGTTCGCTCCTACATCTTCTGCTAAAAGTTTAATTTTTAGCCTTTGAAGTGTTTCTTTCGTTGCTGCTACATTTCGATCGCCTATATTTCCAATAGTTGTGTTACCGGTTATCTCAAACATTCTGGCTCCGCCTGCTATTTTTGCAACCATCCTTGATCTTGCACAACCCATTATTTCCATCTTTTTAATCATTTCAGCTATTCCTGTATCGGCATATTTAAATGTGTTTGTCTTGTCCTCATTTTTATTATAAGGCAACATAATATGAGCCATCCCTGCAACTTGTAATACCTTATCTATTATGCAAATACCCACACATGAACCTAAGGCATATGAAATAAGACCTTCGGGTGCATTTACTATTTTCATATCTGAAATTCCAACATTTACCTCTGAATTCATATATCTATTCCAAACCTCTTCAGTAGAATTTCCAGGGATGCCGAGCTTGGCAGTAGGAGCATATGACTATATATTGTTTCTTCTTGACAAAAATATTTTTCTTTAATAAATATTACCCTATCTGCAACTTCAGCAAATTCTGCCGTTACAGCATCTAATAATGCCCCTGACATATCAACGTTAAGAGAAGGAACTGTTATATCAATTACCATATTAGTCAATGTTGAAATTGAATTGACATATGATGACACCATTATATTGCCTATTTCCGATAATGCTGACATTTCCATTTCTGAAATTTCTTCAAAATTATTCAATTCGGTCCCCATCAGTGAGTTTAATATTAAATGCACAAATTCTTTCTTTAACAAGAAGAGTATGATACCTTCTATATCTCCATTAAAGCTGACTAAAATTCCTACAACCACATTTTCCGCTCCACCTATTGAGTTTATAACATCATTATAATTTAACAAGCTTACCTCAGGAACATTCATGTCTATTCTTTTTGAAAGCATTTGAGAAAGTGAAGTTGCAGCATTTCCTGCTCCAATATTTCCAATTTCTTTTAATACATCTATATGTATTTCATTTAATTCCATATTGCCTCCCTACTTATAGCAATTTCTTGTTATTTAAAGATGATATCCTTCGCTATGCTCAGGATGACATGAAAAGCTACTCTATATCTGATGGATTTAACGGTACAATTGATATATCATTTCCATCATTATATATTTTGCTATAACTAATATCCTGTCTTACTTTATACTTCATCCAACCAATTGCTATTCTTGTATTTGAATACATTATTCCTTTGCATATAATTTTGTGATTTGCAATGTTATCAATAGGAACAGTATCTTCTAATTGTCGTTTTATTTCTTCTATCTCATTATTAACCTTTATTTTCATAACTATTAACTGCTTTTTAACAGCATTCTTATTATTAATGTCCATGCCGGAATTTACAATTATTTCATTTTTTTCATCTATTTCTTTAATTTCCTTGTTTTTATTAATTAATTCTTTCTCCAGCTGTTGATTCAATTTTCTTTTTAAGGCATATTCTTTTTGTTGTTGTTGGTATTCAGTTAAATTAAGTATGACATTTGTTTCTGTATTTGTTTTATTTCCTATGGTTTTTGCATATATAGTTTGCTCAGCTTGACAAGTTCCACCTATTATAGCAGCGTTAGATCCCCTCAAAATTATTGATTCTTTAGCGCTCACATCACTGTTAATCAATGCTTCTGCATAAACGCTTTCATCAGAAACGATAGATGCGTTTTCTATGTACTTGCTTGTAATATTGCCTTTTGCATATATTGTTCCTTTTCCCATGCCATTCATTCCTTTGCTTATTACAACGTCACCGCCTGCTTTTATATATGCACCTTCAACCATTCCTCTAATTTTTATATCTCCCTTTGATGTGACGGAAAACCCGGCTTTAACATCTCCGTTTACTACAACATTACCGATAAAATCTATATTACCTGTTCCATTATCTACATTATTAACTCTATAAACGCTTTCAACATATACTCTGTCATTTGAAAATTCCACACTGCCATCCGTACTTGCTAAAAGTTTAAGCCCATCAAGAGATATGTAAGTGTTGTTTCCATTGTTAAATGACACGTTTCTTCCTTTTTTATAATTTATGGTTTTACCGTATACATCAATTCCTTCGATACCATCTTGAGCTGGTATTATGTGGCACAAAACATCATCTTTTTTAACATTAATAATATTATTTAAATTATGAAAATCAATACTTCCGTCTTCTTTTTCTTCGAATTTGAATTCTTTCGATATATCAAAATCATATATCAGCTTTGCGTCTATACCATTTTCCGGTTCTTTTCCACAAGCTGCTATTAATTCTTTTGAGTATTCTTTGTTTTTACAATATTCTTTTATTTCATTTTCTCTTATGCCATAAACAATGCCCTGTTCTTCTAAATACTGCATTACTTCTTCAAAGCATACCTCCGCTTCTTTTTCAAACAACTCAATTCTTATATATACTTTTAGTTTATTAGCTGATACTAAATGATTAATAATATACTTCATTGATATAACGTCTTCCTGGTTCTCAATAATTTCCTGTAATTCAACATGCTCATCCATAGTATAGCTCCATTTAAATATTTTAACCTCTTAAAGAGTTAATTGTTTGTTCTATTTCGTCGGCTGTTTGTATTACATTTGAATTAAGCTGAAATGATCTTTGAATTTGCAAAAGTTTTACCATTTCTTCCGAAACTTCCACTGTTGAAGCTTCTAAATAACCTTTCATAGCTTTAGAACTTTCAGCCAAACTATATTCAGCATCTTCATTTGCTTTGCGAAATAAATTGTTTCCTGCTCGCTCTAAGTCACTGTTGTTATTAAACACAAATACGCCTACATTCATATTATCGTCTGAATTTTTTAAAATTATAGGTTCTTCTTCATTATTTAAAACATATCCACCTTGATACGTAAGATAATTTTCTTCATCCATGTTTGTAACTTGAAAACTTCCCCCCCTGGTATACAAGTTTTCATCTTCATACTGGACTGCAAAGAATCCTTCCCCTTGAATGGCAAAATCGGTGGAAGCCCCTGTTTTATACGGTGCTCCTTGACTGAACACCACATCAACCTTATTTATTTTAGAACCGCTTCCTGCTTTTAAATCAGTATTTTCTCCTTCAGCTCCTCTTATATTTGTGTACAATAAATCGGAAAATTCAGCTTTTGATTTTTTGAATCCTTCTGTTTGAATATTTGCCATATTATTTGATATTACATCTAAATAATTTTGATTACTGATTGCTCCATTTGTTGCTGTGTAATATGCTTTTATCATTATGTGCTCCTTTCTTTTAACTTAATTTTTACTTAATCAATATTTCTCAATGTTTGACAAGATTTCCCGGGAAATGACAACAAATTAATTTATCTTGCCTATTTCATTAACAGCCTTGTCCTGTATCATGTCGTAAATTTTTAAAGCTTGTGCAGCTGTCTGCAATGCCCTTTGAGATGACATTATGCCGGTTAATTCTTCTGTCATATTTACATTTGACCTTTCAATTGTTTTATTGTATATTGTTGTAATTTCTACTAATTCAGGTTCTTCTTCTGAAATGAACATTCCTTCTTTAATTTTATTCAGATTATTGTAGTCAAGAAAATCATATACAGCAATTTTATCTACCACTTCACCTTCAACTGTAATGCTTCCATCCTCGGAAAATTCAAACTTGTCTGTGCCTACATATATTTCACCGAATTCACCTTGTACTCTGCCTGTACCTTGAAGTGTTAAGTATCCTTCATCATCAATATTAAAGCTGCCATTTCTTGTATATAAAATTTGTCCATTGTTGTCTACTGCAAAGAAACCAGCACCTTTAATCGCAAAATCAGTATCACTTCCTGTTTCTTCTAAACTTCCTTGAGAGTGTATTGTGTTGCTTTCTTCAATTGTTCTGATTATTGAAATGTTATTTATTGGAGTTGCTTCTTCATTGATACCATTTTGCTTGTATTTATTTATTAATAAGGAGCCAAAATTTGTGGTTACTGCTTGTTCTTTTTTGTAACCTGCAGTATTCATGTTTGAAATGTTGTTGCTCGAAATATCTATCTTCCTTTGTTGAGTCAACATGCCTGATGCTAAAGTATAAAATCCTCTTGACATAATTTCACCTCTTATTATTTTTCTATACTATCATATAAATATTTGTTAATTCCTTGTTCTAATTTTTGAAGTGCTGATGTATGTATTTGTGATACTCTTGAATTGCTTATATTTAATATTTTTGCAATGTCTTTAAGTTTTAACTCTTCCTTATAGTAAAGCGACACAACAAGTTTTTCTTTTTCGTTTAACTTATTAATGTTTTCTTTTAATATTTTATTCAATTCCTTTGCTTCAAGCTCATGTTCCGGTAATTCATATCCATTACTTGTCTCAATTTCTCTTAAATTAGCTTCACTCAATAATTCTTCAAACGAAAGAATACTTGTACCATGTGCATTTCTGATTATGTTGTTGTAATCTTTAATATCAAGTTCTAAATAAGTTGCTATTTCTTTATCTTCCGGTTCTCTTCCCAATTTAAAAGTCAGATGGTCCTGTGCTTCTTTGACGCTTTTATAGTCATTTTTGACTTTTCTTGGTATCCAGTCCTGTTTCCTTACATAGTCTATAATTGAACCTCTTATGCGTATTGTTGCATAAGTTTCAAACTTGATATTTTTGGATAAATCAAATTTGTCTATTACATCTATAAGCGCAATAATTCCTTCATTGACTATATCTTCAACATCTCCATATTGCTGATAGATACCACGTAGTTTCAAAGCAATTATTTTAACTAAATAGCTGTATTTTTCAATTATTTGATTTCTGATGCATATATCTTTGGTAAAATTGTATTGTTCCCATAATTTATATTCATCAATTTGTTCCTGGCTTTTTTCAGTTAAAATCATTTGAATCACTCTTTCATTTTATAATTATAAAGCTATATTACCTAATGCTTGTATTTGTATGGAATTATCAATTTCATTGAATGATAAAACTACTGCTTTAGGGTAAAATTGGTCTAACAGTTTTCTAAAATATCCTCTGACAAATGGTGATGTAAGGATTATTGGTGTATTTATTTCACTTTTTAATTTATTTATTTGTTCTAATAATTGACTTACTAATTTTTGCATTACTTCCGGGTCAATGGATAAATAAGATCCTTTGTCATTTTTACTTATTGCATTAATTATTATTTTTTCAACGTCAGTACTTAATGTAATAACTTTAATTTGTCCGCCTTCTGCCCACTTATGTGTTATTGTTCTTTTCAACGCCTGCCTAACATATTCGGTTAACATTTCAGTGTCCTTGACAGATGAACCGTAATCACTTATTATTTCTAAAATTGTTTGCATATCTTTAATCGGAATTCCTTCTCTTAACAAATTTCCCAATATTTTTTGCAAATTTCCTTGAGATACAACTCCGGGAACTACTTCTTGAACTAATGGTTCATTTTCTTTCTTAAAATTATTAAGCAACTGATTCAGATCCTGTCTTGACAATAATTCATGAGCATGAACCCTTATTATTTCCGACAAATGTGTTATTAAAACAGATAATGGGTCTATTACCGTATAACCATAAATTTCAGCTAATTCTTTCTTGTCTTTTGAAATCCACTTGCTTGGTATTCCATATGCAGGTTCTATTGTCTCTATGCCATCTACCTGACCGGACAAATTGCCGGGGTCTAGTGCCAAATAATATTCAACTAATATTTCTCCTCTTGCAACCTCTTCACTTTTAAGCTTGATTACATATTCGTTAGGATTGAGGTACCCATTGTCTCTAAGCCTTACAGATGGCACGACCATACCCATATCCTGTGCAAACTGCCGTCTAAACATTACAACTCTATCTACAAAGTTACCTCCGCTCGCTTCATCAACTAATGGAATTAAACTGTATCCTACTTCCATTTCTATTGGATCTATTTGTATAAGTTCATATATATTATCGATGTTTCTGAAGTACTCTTCTTCTGTAGCCGGAATTGCTTCCTTGGGTGTATTATCATGTTCACTTTCTTTAACAGTGTATTCTTTATT
>NZ_JAWQJF010000113.1:0-9575 GCF_033447055.1 Sedimentibacter sp. | reverse complement strand
TTTGCTGCTTATGGGAATTCTTGCATCAATAACTTCTATTACAATGTTGACCAGCTTAATATTTTCCTGAAGCAGGTCCTTTGTTTTTTTCATGTGACCCGGATACCAATTTATATTCATATTTTACCTCTCTTAAAAAAAATTGAGGACATTCGCCCTCAATTAATACCTTCTCAATTCTTTAACTTTAGTTGCTTTACCAGTTCTTTCTCTCAGATAGAACAATTTAGCACGTCTAACCTTACCTAATCTTACTACTTCAATTTTTTCAATTTTTGGAGAATGAATAGGAAATGTTCTTTCAACTCCAATTCCGTAAGATATTTTTCTTACTGTAAAAGTTTCTCTGTTGCTTCCACCTTGTTTCTTTATTACTACACCTTCAAATATCTGAATTCTTTCTCTTGTTCCTTCTTTTACTTTAACGTGTACTTTTATTGTATCTCCAACATTAAAAGCTATTAATTCACCTTTAAGCTGTTCATTTTCAATTGATTTTATTAAATCCATTTGTATACCTCCCTTCGCCTAAGCGTTCTTGTTACTGTCGTACAGAGGACCGCCGTATACTCTAAAGCATTATAGCACATTGTTATAATGCATACAACAGTTATTTATATTTAATTGCTAATTTATTGTATTCTTCGATTAAATTGCTGTCCTTTATCATGTCAGGCCGTCTATCTAAAGTAATCTCTATCGCTTTAAATCGTCGCCATTCTTCAATTCTCTTATGATGTCCCGACAATAATATTTCCGGGACTTCCATTTCCATATAGCTCTCTGGTCTCGTGTATTGGGGGTATTCCAGCAAATTATCACTATGTGATTCTTCTACTGAAGATTCATCAGAACCCAAAACTCCGGGTATAAGTCTTCCTACTGCATCAACAATCATTAGAACCGGTAGTTCTCCGCTTGTCAAAACATAATCACCCATAGATACTTCCTCATCAACGTATCTGTCGATAATTCTTTGATCTATGCCTTCATAATGTCCTGCAATAAGAATTATATGCTCTTTCTCAGAAAACTCTTTGGCTTTATGTTGATTAAATAAATTGCCTTTTGGTGATAAATAAATAATATATGAATTGTGTTTTTTTATAGCATCTAATGCTTTAAACATAGGCTCTGGCTTTAAAAGCATACCAGGTCCGCCACCGTATGGATAATCGTCAACTTTCTTATGCTTGTCTTCTGAATAATCTCTAAGATTCACATAATCCAACTCAAACAAACCATTTTCAACAGCCCTGCCTATAATTCCGTTTTTCGTATAAATATCAATTAACTCTGGAAATAATGTAACTATGTCAAATTTCATTCCAGCAAACCCTCAATAATATGAATTATCATTTTGTTTTCTTCAAGTCTTACTTCCTTAACAACATCCTTGACGGCAGGTATTAAAAATGATTCATTTTTATTTATTATTTCGTAAACATCATTTGCCCCAGTTTGATAAACAACACTTATTTTACCTATATATTTTCCATCTGTTGAATATACTTCCATACCTTCCAAATCAAATAAATAATAGGAATCCTTAGGAAGTTCTCTCAGCTGGTCTTCAAATATGGATATTGATGTGTTTTTAAAAGTTTCAGCAACATTTATATCATTGATACCTTCAAGCTGTAGGTAGACTAAATTATTTCTGTACCATACATTACTGATTTTACGTTTTTTATCATCTTTTTCAGTATAGATATATTCAAGCTCATCAAATCTTTCCATATCATCAGTCAAAGGCAGACATTTTACACAGCCCTTAACACCATGAGTATTTACTATTTTCCCAACTTTAATATATTCTTTCATTTTTACCTCTGTCTTGAATATAGGGATTATTGAATAATCTCAACTATAACTCTCTTATTTTCTTTTGTTGCAGCTGCTTTAACTACAGTTCTTATAGCCTTAGCAATTCTGCCTTGTTTTCCGATTACTTTACCCATATCTTCAGGAGCAACTTTTAATTCAATTATAAGTGATTGACTACCTTCAACTTCATTAACTGACACGAGATCCAGATTATCAACTAGTGATTTCGCTATATATTCTACTAATTCACCCATTATATCACCTCTTATTTATTTTCATCTCTTTTTTCATAAATACCGTTAGTCTTAAATAACATACCAACTGTATCTGTAGGTTTTGCTCCATTATTCATCCATTTTATTGCACTTTCAGCGTTGATTTTAATTTCTTTTGGTTCAACTACTGGATTGTAATATCCGATTTCTTCAATAAAACGTCCATCTCTTGGAGAACGTGAATCTGCTACTACTATTCTGTAAAAAGGTTTCTTTTTAGAACCCATTCTTTTTAATCTAATTTTAACTGACATATTGTCACCTCCTTGTTTTAATGTGTGGGGGCACACCTCAACTAATGAGTTATCCTCTGCGGTCAGAGGAATGTCCCCTTTGTATTATATATGAAAAAGGAAAATCCTTAATTCAACAACTTAAAATAGGGTTAGGGCATCTTAAAATGGCATTTTAAATCTTCCCATTCCGCCAATACCTTTTTTCTTGCCCATTGTTTTCCCCATTGTGGAAAATTTCTTCATCATTTTTTTCATTTCATCATATTGCTTAAGCAATTGATTTACTTTTTGAACTGAAGTTCCACTTCCAGCTGCAATTCTTTTTCTTCTGCTGCCATTTATAATCGTTGGATTTATTCTTTCTTTTTTAGTCATTGACTGAATTATTGCCTCAGTGAAAACCAGTTCTTTTTCATCAACTTTTAAGCCTTTCAACTTCTTATTCCCTCCAAGTCCAGGAATCATTTCTAACATATCCTCTAATGGTCCCATGTTTTTCATTTGCTGCAGCTGAGATAAAAAGTCTTCAAGATTAAAATCCTGTGTTTTTAATTTTTTATGCATCTCCATTGCTTGTTTTTCATCAAAAGCCCCTTGAGCTTTTTCTATAATGGAAAGTACATCTCCCATACCAAGAATTCTAGATGCCATTCTGTCCGGATGAAATGTTTCAAGTTGATCCATTTTTTCTCCAACTGACAAGAATTTAATAGGTTTTTCAACAATGTTTCTTATAGAAAGAGCAGCTCCGCCTCTTGCATCACCATCAACTTTTGTAAGTATTACCCCTGTGATATCAAGGTACTTATTAAATGTTTCTGCAACTTTTACTGCATCCTGACCTGTCATAGCGTCTAATAAAAGCAGGATTTCATCCGGTTTAACCGTTTGTTTAATCTGAACAAGTTCTTCCATGAGTTGTTCGTCTATGTGAAGCCGTCCGGCTGTATCTATAATTACAACATCATTCCCATGCTTCATGGCATGTTTCATAGCTTCTTTAGCTATTGTTATCGGACTTATTTTATCTCCCATCGAAAATACAGGAACATCAACACTTTCTCCAACCACTTCCAACTGTTTGATTGCGGCTGGTCTGTATATGTCACACGCTACTAACAGCGGCCTTTTTCCATCTTTTTTAAGCTTTCTTGCAAGCTTTCCTGTTGCAGTAGTTTTTCCTGCACCTTGAAGTCCGCACATCATAAAATATGTTATATCATTTGAATTGAATTTAAGTTTGCTTTCACCTTGCCCCATTATATTAACGAGTTCTTCTTGAACTATTTTAACAACATGTTGTCCCGGAGTAAGGCTTTCCATTACTTCAGCACCAAGTGCTCTTTCTTTTACATTACTTATAAATGTCTTTACAACTTTGTAGTTAACATCCGCTTCAAGCAATGACATTTTAACTTCCTTCATTGCAAGATCAATATCTTTTTCTGACAGTCTACCCTTACCTTTTAGCTTTTGTAATGCATTTTGAAGTTTATCAGATAAATTCTCAAACATAGTTTCTACCCTTCGTTTATTATTTTTCCGGCTTCATTTTTTATATTATCTACTATATCTTTATATTTGTCGTCGCTTATGCTTGAGGACAGCTTTATTATATTCTCAGCTGCTTTGTTATATTTTTCATATTTGTAATGAAGTTTCATTTTATCTTCGTATTCCATCAAGCTTTTTTCTGCTCTTTTTAAGGCATCATGTACACCTTGCCTGCTGATACTCATATGTTCAGCTATTTCTGACAAACTGTAGTCCTGATTGTAATACAAGTCTATTATATTCGCCTGATTGTCTTTAAGCAAATCTCTATAATAATCATTCAAGATGCTATATATAAATTTTTTCTCAGTCATATAACCACCTCTGTAAAGTATTTTGCTTGACAGTAAATTCTAACTTATATCTATAGCTTTGTCAATACTTTTTTAAAGAATATTATATTTATTATCCGTTTTCTACTCAAATATTGCATTTACAAAATCTTCGGCGTTAAAATCTTGCAAATCATCTATTTGTTCTCCCACTCCAATATATTTTATTGGAATTTTTAACTCATTTACAATTGGAAATGCAATACCGCCTTTTGCTGTGCCATCTAACTTAGTGAGAATAAGACCGTTTATATTGCATGTTTCACTGAACAATTTAGCTTGAATTATGCCATTCTGACCAGTTGTAGAATCAATTACCAAATAAACATCTATTTTTGCTTCGCTAAATTCTTTATCTAATATTTTAAATATCTTGTTCAATTCATTCATAAGATTTTTTTTATTGTGAAGTCTTCCTGCTGTATCACATATCAAAACATCACTTTTACGAGCTTTAGCTGCCTGTATGGAATCAAATATTACCGCCCCTGGGTCTGAGCCTTGTTCAGAAGCAATGATTTCTACATCCGCTCTCGTACACCATTCTTTAAGCTGTTCAACCGCAGCAGCTCTGAATGTATCTGCTGCAGCTACAATTACTTTGTTGCCGGATTGCTTTAATCTATAAGCAATTTTACCGATTGAAGTTGTTTTTCCAACTCCATTTACTCCTACTATCAATATTACTCTCTGCTTATTATTATCTTCTTCTTTTTCTTCATGCTCTACAAGCATGTCAACTAAATATTCTTTTATCACATTTTTTATTTCTGATGTATCATCAAGTTTTCTATTTCTTGTTTCTTGCTTTATATATTCAATAATGTCCGTTGTTGTTTCAACACCCATGTCAGACGTAATTAATATTTCTTCTAATTCTTCAAGAAATTCATCATCAATTTTTTTGTGCTGAAATATAATATTTTCTATTTGTTCTGTTAAATTTTTTTTTGTTTTAGAAAGTCCTTCTTTTAATTTAGCAAAAAAACCTTTTTTTTCATTATCTTTATCCATAAGTATCTCCTTTTATATAATGAGGAAAGTCAATGCGACAGCCACTTATACTGTCATTCCAAGCCAAAGCCGAAGAATCTCTCTTTTAAAAATGAGATCCTTCACTGCGTTCAGGATGACATAAATATACTTTATTGTAACGTCTACAATAGCTTTCAAAAATAATAATTAATTTTTAACTCTTAAATAACTATATTGCATCTGACAATTTTAGTGAAACCAGTTTTGTAACACCTTTTTCTTCCATGGTAGCTCCATAAAGTGTATCTGCATATTCCATGGTGCTCTTTCTGTGTGTTATTACAATAAATTGAGTTTCTTTTGAAAATTCCCTTAAATATTGTGAAAACTTACCTATATTAGAATCATCTAATGCTGCTTCTATTTCATCAAGTATGCAAAATGGCGTTGGTTTTGTCTTTAAGATTGCAAATAAAAGAGCAATGGCAGTCAATGCTTTTTCTCCACCTGATAAAAGAGAAATTTTGCTTAATTTCTTACCTGGGGGCTGTACTGCAATTTCAATATTGCTATTTAATGCATCTGCTTCATCTTCTAAATATACATCTCCGCTTCCGCCGTTGAAAAGCTTTTTAAATACTTCATTGAATTTTAATCTTATGCTTGCAAATTCTTCAACAAATTTATCTCTCATTTGAACTTCAAGTTCTTTAATAACTTCATTAAGCTGGTTTTTAGCATCAATTAAATCTTTTTGTTGTTTTTTTAGAAAATCTAATCTTTCTTTAACTTCCTTATATTCTTCAATAGCATCTAAGTTTATATTACCAAGATCTTTTATTGCTTTTTTGCATATATTCACTTCGCTATAAAGTTTCGTTTGACTTATGCTGTCATCTTTGTACCCAAGAGCCATAGCATAATTCAGTTCATAGTCTTCCCAAAGTTTTGCAGAAATTTCTTCAACTTTTGAAATTTCTCTTTCAATTTTCACATTCATTTTATTTTCATCATCTAAAATGTCTGTAATAGATTTGTTAGCTTCGTTAATTTTATTTTGGTATTCATATATATCATTTTGACTTAATCTTAGTTCTTCTTTATCTTTTAATAAATTCTCATTTAATATTTTTATTTCTTCTTCTAATGCAACGGATTTTTTGCTGTAATCTTCCATAATTTTATCAGCTGTTTTAATTTCATTATCAATATTACTTAAATTTTCTTGTTTAATCATTATTGCAGTTTTATTTCTGTCCAATTCTGCTTGAATGTTATTTATTTTTTCTTCTTTTAATTTTATATCCTGAGTAATTTGGGCAACTTTATCTCTCTGACTCAATATTACATCATTATACTTTTCGTACTTACTCTTGTTAGAATCGTTTTGTGTTGAAATTAATTCAATGTTTTTTTCTTTCTTTTCAATTAATTCTTTTAAATTTTCAGTTTGAACAAGAATACTTTTAAGATTTTCTTTATACTTTTCTCTTTCTTCTTCAATATAATGCATTTCCTCAATGTATTTCCTTATTGCGGCAGAAGTTTTATCAGCTTGTTCATTGAGCATATTTATCTTTGAAGCATTCATTTCAAATAAATTGTTTTTATCATTTATTTCATTTTTTACAGAAATTATTAATTCACTACAATTTTTAATGGAACTTATAATATTGCTTAAGTTGTTATTTTGATTATTTAACTCACTTGTATATTTTTCAATAAGCATTTTGCATTCTTCAATTTCACGCTTTCTTCCAAGAAAATTTTGATTGTTACTTATATGCCCACCGGTTACAGATCCTCCAGCATTTATTACATCTCCTTGAAGCGTTACAATTTTAATTGAATTTCCTAGACGCTTTGAAATTTTAAATCCATTGTTTAAATTGTCTACAATTAATATTCTTCCTAGTAAATATTTTATTACTTTTTCAAATTTAGAATTTGTATTAACAAGCATGTCCCCTGTATTTATAACACTTGGGTCTTTGAGTACATCTTGTTCTGCCTTCGTTAAATTTCTTTCCTGAAGAATGTTTATAGGAAGAAATGTTACTCTCCCTATTTTATTCGTTTTTAAGTATTCTATTATGTTTTCAGCTTCATCATCTGTATTTACTATTATATTTTGAATTGTAGAACCCAATGCTATTTCAATTGCAGTTTCATATTGTTTTTCAGTTTTAATAATATCAGCTACAGTTCCTAAAATGGACTTTTTAAGCAGAGGCTCTTTATCTTTGTTATTCATTACTGTTTTTATACTTTTATAATAACCGTCATAATAAGCTTCCATATTAGAAAGAATATTCATCTTTGATTTTGTGCTGCTTAACTCATCACTTATTTTTTTAATATTTGAATTTATTATATCTCTTTCTTTTTCAGCTTCATTAAAATTTCGAATTGTGTTTTCAAGTACTTGCTTTCTATCTGATATGCTAGAAGTTATTCTTTCTTGTTCTTTTTCAAGCATTTCTATGATATGAAGACTATTACTCTTTTCTTCTTCTTCTGTAGCTGCTTCTTTTGATAAATAATCAATTCTCTCGTCATCATTAGAAACAAAAGATTCAATTGTGCTTTTCTGGCTATTTATTTTATTGATTTCTTTATGCAATTCAAAAAGATCATTTTTTTGTTCAATAATATTGCTTGCAATTTTATCAATTTCTGCCTTGTATTCTTTTATTTCTTGATTCATAGAATCAAATTTTTCTGTATCACTTATAAGGCCTTCTTCTAATATTGTTTTTTCGTCAAGGAGAATATTAATATTTTCTTGGAGCTCTCCATTTCTTTTTTCTATATCTTTTATTTCATTTCTAATATTGTCAATATTGCTGTTGTATAACAATTTTTTCTCTTTATGAACCTGACACAGGTTTTGAAAGCCGTCATATTCTTTGTTCTTGGCATCTAAAATTGCTTCAAATTCTTTTGTTTTTAATTGCAAAGCATCAATTTTTTCTTTTTGAGAAACTATTGCTTCAGTTAGAGAATCTCTCTTGTTTTGAAGCCTTTGCTTTTCCTCAACAGCTATATTTTTTTGGTTTTCTAATGCTTTAAACTGTTCAGTATGCTTTTCGTATTCATGAACAAAATAATTAAGTTCATATTGCTTTAAATTATTTTTAATATCAATATATTGCTTTGCGCGTTTGCTTTGCTCGGATAACGGCTCAATACGTTCATCAAGTTCATGAATAATATCTTCAATTCTGTCTAAATTGTCACTTGTTTTTTCAAGTTTTCTCATCGATTCTTCTTTTCTGGTTTTAAACTTAACTATTCCAGAAGCTTCTTCAAAAACCTGTCTTCTTGACTCTGAATTAGGACTTAATATGTCTTCTACACGACCTTGTCCAATAAATGAATATCCATCCCTGCCTATTCCGGTATCCATAAAAAGTTCTTTTACGTCCTTGAGTCTACATTGCTGTTTATTTATATAATATTCACTTTCTCCTGTTTTATAAAGTTTTCTTTTTATGCTGACTTCCTGGTACTCAACCGGTATAATACCTGATTCATTATCAAAAATAAGGTTAACTTCAGCATATCCTAAAGGCATTCTTTTTTCAGTACCCGCAAATATTATATCATCCATTTTGCCGCCACGGAGAGATTTGGCACTTTGTTCGCCCAAAACCCATTTTATCGCATCAGAAATATTACTTTTCCCACTTCCATTTGGACCAACGACTGCAGTAATTCCTTTTTCTACTACAATGTCAGTTTTTTCAGCAAAAGATTTGAAACCATTAATATATACCTTTTTTAAAAACATAGCTCCCCCTATTGCAAATTCAAATAGTTTTGAAAAATCTCCGATTTGTCAAAACTACCCAATTTATTGTTTTCATCGTATATTTCTACTAATTGTTCATTTGATGAATTTATAAAGGATGCCTTGCTTATAGAAAAAATCTCTTTCAACTTTTTAATGTTAATTTTTTTTTGGCCGGCAATAAAGCTTATGAGCCTGTGATTTGCTGATATAGTTATTTGTTTGTCCTTTAAATCCATATCCTTAAGTTTAAGTATTATAGAAGATAAATAAATATTTTCTTCTACCAGCTGTCTGAAAGCAGGATGGAAAGGACCTGCAACCACATCCTCGTCTTCATTTATCAAATCTGTATTTTGAAGGCCAATTCTTATTACATTTATATTATTTACTGCATATTGGCTGTAAATGTATGCTGATATATCTATTGCTTCTTCCAAAGAAAGAGGTTTGTAATCACCTCTGTTATACATATTTAGAAGTTCAGTATCCTTAATAGTGAGTGTGGGATAAATTCTTACAATGTCAGGCTTCATAGATATTGATTCCAGACATGTTTTAATGTCTTTTTCTCTATTGCTTC
>NZ_JAWQJF010000112.1:0-8327 GCF_033447055.1 Sedimentibacter sp. | reverse complement strand
TGGCGACGATTATCCTTGAACTATATTTTTGCGATTTTCTAGGTTCATATATACCTAATTTTTTTGACCTTGTTTTTCATAAGCTACTTTACACTATCAATTATTTGATTTAATTATAACTTAGATATATTTCCACGTCAAATATTATAATGAAGCATCAGTAATACTGAAAAACACTCTGAAAAACGGGGTTAGGGCATACACAAAAACATCCAACAAATATTCGTTGGATGTTTTTATGGTTTGGAAGAAGATAAAAAAAGTATTATCTAATGTAGTTATTAACATAATCATCAATTTTATTCATACTTTTTAAAAATTCAGCATCATTATTTGCAATTTTTAAAAATTTTAAATATATTAATTTTTAATAATAATTTTAATATTGCTATAAAAATTTGCACATTTGTGGATAAATCTGTTGACAAGTACCAAAAAAGGCTTAAAATTTGTGTATAACTCCTCTTAACAATTTAGGAAAACTGTGCATAACTTAAAGAAATCGTGGTGAATATAATGTGGAATGATAAAAATTATCATACTTTGGATTTTGAACTTAAAAAAAATTTTGGTGAAAAAACTATAAAATTGTCAATCGATGGCGGCTTTACATGTCCAAACAGAGACGGAACAATTGGAAATAAAGGATGTATTTTCTGCAGTGAAAGAGGATCTGGTGATTTTACTTCTGACAGAACCAAATCTATATCACAACAAATTTTAGAACAAAAGCAAATAATGTCAAAAAAATGGAAAAGCAATACATACATAGCATACTTCCAGAATTACACAAACACATATGACTCTGTTGAAAACCTGAGGAAAAAATTTTATGAATCACTTAACTGTGAACATATATGCGGCCTTGCAATAGCTACAAGACCTGACTGCATTAATGAAGAAATAGCAGATTTATTATCTGAATTAAACACAAAAACATTTCTATGGGTTGAATTAGGTTTACAAACAATCAATGAAAAAACTGCTAATCTAATTAGGAGAGGATATAAATTAAATCAGTTTAATAATTGTATTGAGCTGTTAAAGAAAAAAAATATAAGAACAGTTGTACATTTAATTGTAGGGCTTCCAGGTGAATCTAAGGAACAAATGATTGATACAGCAACATATGTTTCTAAATTAAATGTATGGGGCGTAAAAATTCACATGCTTCACATTTTAAAAAATACTGATTTAGCTGAATATTACAATAATAACCCATTTAAAATATTGTCACAAGAGGAATATATAGAAATCGTATGCGATATTTTGGAAGTTTTAAAAGAAAACATAGTTATCCACAGACTGACAGGAGATGGAAAAAAATCCGATTTAATTGAGCCACTTTGGACATTAAATAAACTGAAAGTATTATCCGATATTGATAAAGAATTAAAAACAAGGGAAAGTTATCAAGGAAAAAATTCACCATTGTAATTTTAATGTAATACTATACAGGCCTTTTTTATAATATAATGAATAATAAGGGAATACTATGGTTTTTATGGTATTTTTAGTTTTTATAAATTAATTATTATAAATGGGTGAAAAGATGAAATGAAAAAAATATTGTTAATAATTTCAATTATAATATTAGCACTTGCAGCTTCAACAAATGCATATGCGTCCAGCTTTCCTGACATAGGCAAAGATACATATTTGGAGAAATCTGCCGGTTTGTTGTCAAGCTATGGTATTGTTGATGGATATCCTGATGGTACTTTTAAGCCTGATCAGGCTGTCACTCGTGCTGAAATGGCTAAAATAGTAATAATTGCAGCAGGATATAATGAATATTCCAAAAACATGACTTCAGTTTATGAAGATATGCACGGGCATTGGGCAGAAAGCTACGTAGAACTTGCCAATGTGCTGAACATAGTCAATGGAATTTCACCAACTACATATGGCCCTGATAATTTAATTAAATTCGAAGAAGCGTACACCATGATAATAAGACTTTTGGGGTACAACGATGAATCGTTACCTGGTCCATGGCCGCCAAATTACTTTGAAAAAGCAAACGAACTAAACTTATTCAAAAATATTGACACTTCAAGCGAATTCGCAACTCGCGGAGATATTTCAATAATGTTATATAATGCTTTGGATTGCAATTTAGTTAAAATAGGGTATAACAATGCAATATATAATACAAATAAAACATTGATGTCCCTTCTTGGCAGTAAAGAAACAAAAGAAATTACATTGAATGATCTTAAAATTGAAAATTTTGACTTTACAGATTATTTATTTAACAAATGGGATGTATATTACAACATTGATGGCAATGCTGTTTATGCTGATAATCCAAGATACAATGAATTTAAAGGAACTGTTACCAGCCTTCTTACAAATAGAGTAATATTTGTTACAGATGATTATGGCAATGTCAGAGCTTTTCAGCTACCTGAAATTCCTATAGTAATTAACGGCGAAAAAGGAACCTTTAATAACCTTGGTGACAGCCTTATAAAAGTGGTATATGAAGACAATTCCTTCAATGGTGATGTTATAGGCATAATAGCATATAAAGCAACTGATGTTAAAGTAATAGAAAGAGACGATTTATATAAACTAGAAAGCAAAGTTTTTGCTGGCAAAAATCTGCCAACTACTTGCAACTATGAGCTCAACTTCAATAAGCTTCACATATATGGAGATGCATCATCTTTAGAAGAAATAAAAGAAAATGATGTTGTTTACTTTTATGAAACAAAGGAATCCAACATAGTTACAGCTCTTACATTACTTGTTTTCAAGTCACAAATAACCGGCATTGCAACTGATGTTCAAACCGTAAATAACATTACTTACTATACTGTTAATAACATTAGATACAAAACAGGGGAAAACTTTATATTTACAGAAAAAGCATCTATAAATGATAAAGTAAATTTGATACTTGATAAAAATAACAACATTATAAAACTTAATATACTGGATTACGGGAAATATCCTTCAACATTGGGAATTGTAATAAGTTCTGCAAATAGCACAAATGGATACTCAACAGCAAAGATACTTGACGAATATGGAGTACTTAAATCATATTTTCTGGCTGATAATTCAGGCGTTGTTAATGTAGTAGAATCAGGCTCTGATTTGCTGAAACAAACATCATTGAAAAAAAATGACATTGTAAAATTCGATCCTGTAACTAGCGGAACGCTTAAAATAATTGATTATGCACCAACTAAGTATATTGCAACAAACTTCAACAGTCAAAATAATACTTTGTCAAATGGAAACTGGATATCTCAAGATACATTTATTGTTTATGAAAAGGACGGTAAATATCAGTTACTAGAACCTAACCAATTAGATTCATATCTTGAAGGAAAAGCACTTATAGGTTTTAATGGATATGCGGAAGCCTTATACCTCAATAAAGGAATAAAAACAACAAGCTATGTAACGGTTACACCTGAAATTTCTCAAAGCTACAATGGTACTATTTATGGTATTATAAAAGGTGTTACAAAAATTGATGATACAACAAACCGTGTACAATTTTTCAATGACAGCAATGTGTTTTCAGTATCTAATTCTTCAGCAGCCGGCAAAAAAATTCCGTCAGTTTTAAATTCTTATGTAAAAGCAGTAGTTGTAAATGGAATTATAATCGACATAGACAAAGTTACACCAGAAACTGAGAGAATAAAAATTACGCAATTATATTCAAATCAAATGTTAATTGACGGCATCACCTACATGGAATATGCAACCGATACTATAGTATACAATTGTACAACGGATGACTCAGGCAACATCACAAGTTTTAAATTAGGTCTTAAATCCGATTTAAATTCAGGCTCTACAGCGCAGCTTTACGACTTGTACGGAAAATTTGACGGAATAATAGACGTAGTGCTTCTGTTTAATTAAAAAAAATAAATAGTGTTCATAATTTATGAACACTATTATTTATTTAAACTATTTTTGTTGTAAAATCTTCTATATTCCAAACGTCTGTAACAAAGCTTTCGTAAAAATATGGCTCATGGCTTACTAAAAGAATTGTTCCTTTAAATTCCCTCAATGCTTTCTCTAATTCGTCCTTAGCTTCCGGATCTAAATGATTTGTAGGTTCATCCAACACTAGAAAATTTAATTCTTTTAACAGGATTTTGCACAATCTCACCTTTGCATTTTCCCCACCTGACAAGACCTTCATCATGCTTGTTATATTATCATTCGTCAATCCACAGCGTGCCAGCTCTAATCTGACCTCATGATTAGTTAATGAAGGATACTTATTCCATACTTCATCGATTGCTGTATTAGTGTTATTTCTGGAATCTTCCTGCTCAAAATAACCGTATACTACATTTTCTCCAAAACTTACGCTCCCGCTGATAGATTGTATTATACCGAGCATTGTCTTTAATAGTGTCGATTTTCCAAGACCATTCACTCCTACAAGGGCAATCTTTTTATTTCTCTCCACTTGAAAGTTTAAAGGCTTAGTTAATGGTTGGTCATATCCTATAACTAAATCTTTGGCTTCTATCAAAAAGCGGCTGGGTGCTTTAGTTTCTTTGAATTTAAAAAATGGCTTTGGTTTATCTCTTGGCTTTTCTATAATATCCATTTTTTCAAGTTGCTTCATTCGACTGTTTGCCATTCCTCTTGTCGCTACTCTTGCCTTGTTTCTTGCTATGAAATCTTCCAGCTTTCCAATTTCCCTTTGCTGTTTTTCATATTCTCTTTCTTCCTTTTGTTTATTCAATTCATATATTCTGCTAAATTCCTCATAATTTCCTACATATCTTGTCAGTGAACAATTATCAACATGATAAATAATATTGCACACATTATTTATAAACGGTATATCATGTGAAATCAAAATAAATGAATTTTCATAGTTCTGAAGATAATTAGTTAACCACTGTATATGATTTTCATCCAAATAATTTGTAGGTTCATCGAGGAGCAATATTGTGGGATTTTGAAGTAAAAGTTTTGTTAAAAGAACTTTAGTTCTCTGTCCTCCACTAAGCTCATCAATCATTTTGTCAAGACCTATATCGGCAAGACCCAATCCATTTGCAACTTCTTCTATTTTTGAATCAATAATATAATATCCGCTACTATCTAAAATTGTTTGAATATCTGCGGCATCTTCCATCATTCTACTTACTTGTTCTTCGTCAGCAGTTCCCATATTTTCATATAGTTCTAGAAGCTCCTGCTCCATCTTAAACAAGACGTCGAATGCCAGCCGTAGATTTTCTCTTATCGTTGTACCTGATTTCAATGCTGAATGCTGGTCAAGATATCCAACTGTTACTCTCTTTGACCATTCAACTGTTCCTTCATCGGGCATAAGCTTTCCTATTATAATATTTAAAAATGTAGACTTTCCTTCACCGTTAGCTCCTATTAAAGCCACATGTTCGCCTTTTAAAAGTCTGAAAGACACATTGTTCAATATAGCACGTGCTCCGAAGCCATGGGTTACATTTCTTACATCTAATACACTCATACTATCTCCTTGCATATTTTCAAATTACAATCCATATCATAATAAATATTACAACGATTGTAAACATATTTTTCTAAAATACATCACAATTACGCAGAATTTTTTTACAACTCATTGATTTAATTAAATTGATTTGCTATAATTAAATGATAAGTAAATTATAGGAGGAAGCAAATTAATGAACGAAAAGTTAAGACCCGCATGGGTTGAAATTAACAAGGAAAAAGCTATTCATAATTTCTTAGAAGTGAGAAGAGCTGTAGGGCCAAACAAAAAAATATGTGCAGTTGTAAAAGCTGACAGCTATGGCCTTGGAAGTATTGAATTTTCTAAAATGTATATGCAAAACGGCGTTGACATGCTTGCTGTTGCGGTTATTGGAGAAGCCTTTGAACTTCGACAAGAAATTAAAGACAAAGATATATTAGTTCTAGGATATACAAATGAAGAATTTTATGAAGATGCAATTAATTCTAACATAACTCTTACAATTTATAACTTAGAACATGCTATAAAATTAAATGCTGCAGCAAAAAAATTAAACAAAGTCGCTAAAATTCACATAAAAGTAGAAACCGGAATGAACAGGCTTGGTTTTCTTCCGATTGAAGAAAATGCAGACAAAGTAGCTGAAATTTCTAAATTGGAAAATATTTTTATTCAAGGTGCTTTTTCTCATCATGCAAAGGCTGATGAAAAGGACAAAACAACTGCTCATATGCAAGCAGGCAGGTTTATCAGTTTTATGAAAATGCTTGAAGAAAGAAATGTTACAATTCCAATAAAACATATTGCAAACAGCGCTACAATAATTGAAATGCCTGAATATTATTTTGACATGGTACGTCCTGGAATAATTTTATATGGGTTCTATCCTTCAAATGAAGTAAGCAAAGATAATTATAATTTTAAAATTTGTGCAACATTAAAGGCAAGAGTTGCGAATGTAAAAACTTTAGAAGCAGGTGAAGGTATAGGTTACGGTCACTTGTTAAATACTTCTAAAACTACAGTTATTGGTACTATTCCTCTGGGATATGCCGACGGTTATTCAAGGCTTTTATCAAATAAGGGATACATAGTTGTTAAAGGAATAAAATGTCCTATAGTTGGAAAAGTATGTATGGATCAATTTATGGTAGATTTATCTGAAGTAGATAATCCTCAAATAGGTGATTTAGCAATTATATACGGTGATGGAACAGATGGTGCAATGACAGCTGAGGATGTGGCAAATATGAGGGGCACAATATCATATGAAGTACTTACAAACTTAGGCAAGAGGCTCCCAAGAATTTATATCTAGGAGGAATAGTATAATGAATTTTGATTTAGTTAAAAGCAATGATAATGAACTTTACAGTGCTATTATGGAGGAAAAAGAGAGACAAAATATTAACATTGAGCTTATCGCTTCAGAAAACTTTGTATCTGATACAGTTCTTCAAGCTATGGGTAGTCATTTAACAAACAAATACGCAGAAGGATATCCTGGAAAAAGATATTATGGCGGTTGCGAATATGTTGATAAAGTTGAAAACCTGGCAAGAGACAGAGCTAAACAAATATTTGGCGCAGATCATGCCAATGTTCAACCTCATTCCGGCTCAAATGCAAATTTTGGTGTTTATTTTTCAGTATTGAAACCCGGAGACAAAATACTGGGAATGGACTTATCACATGGAGGACATTTAACACATGGAAGTCCCGTGAACATGTCAGGTGCATATTTTGATGTTGTATTCTATGGAGTAAATAAAGAAACTGAAAAAATTGATTATGAACAGGTAAGAGAAATTGCAAAAATAGAAAGACCAAAACTCATAGTAGCAGGAGCCAGTGCGTATTCAAGATTTATTGACTTTAAAATTTTTAGGGAAATAGCTGATGAAGTAGGTGCTTATTTCATGGTTGATATGGCACACATTGCTGGTCTTGTTGCTGCAGGACTTCATCCTAATCCTGTAGAATATGCTGATTTTGTTACCACGACTACTCATAAAACACTAAGAGGCCCTCGTGGAGGCATGATACTTTGCAAAAACGAATTTGCCCAAAAAATCGATAAAGCAATATTCCCCGGAATTCAAGGTGGCCCGTTGATGCATGTTATTGCAGCAAAGGCAGTATGCTTCAAAGAAGCATTAGAAGATGACTTCAAAGTATATCAACAGCAAATTGTTAAAAATGCAAAAGCATTATCTATTGAACTAATGGAAAAAGGTTTTAGAATAGTATCAGGCGGGACAGACAATCATTTAATGCTTATTGACGTAAGAAACAAAGGATTAACCGGAAAAGAAGCTGAAAAAATGCTCGATGCAATTCACATCACTACCAATAAAAATACTATTCCTTTTGATCCTCAAAGTCCATTTGTAACAAGCGGTTTAAGAATTGGTACTCCTGCGGTCACTACAAAAGGAATGAAAGAAACTGAGATGATTGAACTTGCAAATATTATCAATGATTCGCTGAGCAAAAATCAAGATGAATCAATATTAAAAGAAAGAGTATTAAATTTAACATCAAAGTTTAATTAATAGTAATAGAAAGGATATATCCTAATATAATATATTAGGATATATCCTTTTTTTATTGAAAATAACATTGGATTTTCAAGTGTAATAATTAGAAACAATACGTGTTATTTGTACACTAATTGAAGATTTCTGTTCACCATATACGGAAAATTTGCTTGCAAAAAACCACTTTCAATGTTATAATTATAGAAATTTTATTATTAGCGAGGAGAAGAGTTATGAAGAAGTTATTATCTTTATTATTATGTTTGTTGATGGTACTTTCACTGTTTACAGGATGTTCTCAAAATAAAGAT
>NZ_JAWQJF010000111.1:0-13805 GCF_033447055.1 Sedimentibacter sp. | reverse complement strand
TGGCTTTTTCATCTTGTAAAAAAGTTTCGTTTTTCATAGTAATATCTCCCTTCATTTGTGGTTATTATTACCATTTACACGAAACTTTATACATTCTCGCATAAAATTATGTTTAATCACATCTTACTTAACTAAGTAAATTTTAACCGGTTTATACCCATTATCGTGAATAATTGTAAAGCCTAATTCTGAATTTGAACTTTTTAGTAATACTATTTTGTCATCATCAAAGTCAGTTACTTTTTCATTGAATTCTATATAGTATTTATCTGCATTTGTCTTATCTATACGATTTATATAAGGATAATCTTCAAAGAAATGCCCATCAGAATATTCGCTGGAATCAGAATAGATTGTAAACCATGCTAATTCATATAGTTCATCATTTGAATACGTTGTGTAATCATATCCAGTAAATGTAGATACACCCGAGAAGTTACCATATTTTACTATTGAGTCAAGTATCTTATCACTGTCATTAGTTGTTACTATTTCAAGGATTCCATCGAAATCCTTTTTAATTTCATCTATACTTAGTGGATATGCGACTATGCGTATTTCATCAAATTTGTCATAGGGAGTCATAAGGCAATATTCATTCTTTTCTTTTATACTATAATCATTACATAAGTATTTTGAAGTTTTTACAAATTCACCTTTATAATAATAATTTAATTCATATTTAATATTCAAACCTTCCCATTGAGAAATATGATTATTGAATATAATAGTACCTTCAAAACCAGCTTCAAGAGTTTCTTTATAATTCTCGCTAGGAATTACTTGTATATTTGCCTTCTCTGCAGTTACTTGTATCAAAGAATTATTGTTATTTAGCAATTCAAATGAAGAATTTAAATTTAATATAGTTTCTTCTATGCGATTAGAAATGCCATTATTAAATAACTCATCTTTATTTAATACATCTTTATTAACAAGAAACTCAGCCAATGTTAATTCTTGGCTCTTTAGGTTTGCTTTTAAAGTATTATAAGATAATAAAACCATTTCATTTCTTTTGAAATTTTCTGATTGCAAATTCTTTAATTCTACAGATGTTAATATGCCTTTTTCTGCTGCAAAGGGTAAAGCATCATTATAATTAAAATCACCATCATAACCTAATGTACGTAGCATAAATGTTGAATAATCCTTAGCGCTAGCTGCTTGAGATGCTCCAAATAAATTATTGCCTATGCCTTTAGTTAATCCTTTTTCGTACATATAACCAACTATTGGATTAGCCCATTCGGGTACATCAGTAAATGGATGGCTATAGTTTGCTTTGTTAGCTTCTTCCTCAGCGCCAAGCAGTCTTACTAGCATTGCAGCTGATTCAGCTCGATTAGGAACTCTGTCCAACTCATACCCATTTGAAGTTCCTTTAAAAAGCCCTAAAGCATTTAACTTATCGGCTTCACTTGTGTAATCTAATGTTTCTGCAAATGCCGGTTGCAATGTAAATATTAAAATTACTGTCAATAAAACCACGAAATACGTCTTCCTCATTATAAATTCTCCCCTTGTTTAATTTTATGAAACAAATTCATTGTACCAAAATATTACCAGTTTTTCAATAAAAATATAAAACTAGAAGCAAGTTAGAAGCAAGTGAATTTATTAGCATAAATCTGAAAATTTAGAGTTTTATATGGAAAATTAAGCTACATTACATTATAATGTAACAAAGAGCTGCATTGGATTAAAATTATATGATAGTAATAATCATTTCATTTTCTTAATTTTCTGTAAAGGAGGTAATTAGTATGGGTACGAATAAAACTTTGGAGCTTAGAATTTTAAAAACTATCCTGTGGGTGTATATCATTCTGTGCATTGTTATTGCAGGATTAAATTACGGTTATGTCAGCCGGGCCAATCCTTCGGTAGCGGCGTTTATCACAAGTTTTTGGCATTTCTATGAAAATTGGGTGAAAACAATATTTATAATTGTAGGAAGTTTTCTTACGCTGAGAATAATTGGTGCTTCGAAACGTACAACAATGAGGAAGAAAAACCTTACAGGTCTAATTGTTTCGGCTTTAGTCGTTCATATTACAGCACCGATTTTTCTCAATAATAATGAAATGTACTTTTTTACAATGCCGCTGCCTTGGACGACAACACCTTTACAGCTTTTATATCCGGATTCGTCTATTTATCTCAGCCGGTATCCCATTTGGGGTGCTGCAGGAATTTCAGCAGCTTTAATATTTTATGTGTGCGTCAGCTTTATTGTCATTGTCGGCACTCTTCTGTTTGGCAGAAGGTGGCAATGTTCAACGCTGTGTTTGTTTAATGGATTTGCATCTGAAGTGTTTGCACCGGCATTTCCTCTTGTGGGCAAAAAAAAGAAAATTAAGAAGGGCACACTTCGTGCTTTTAAAGTACTTAGGTGGGTTTTCCTTTCTTTGTCGATGTTTTTCACTGTCTGGTGGATACTTTTTCTATCAGGAGTAAATGTTGTTGGAAACTTTTATATTATAAGTAAAATTGAATCGTATAAATACCTTAGCGCAGAATTGTTAATGGCTATGTTTTTCTGGGTAGCTTTTACTGGAAGAGGTTACTGTTACTATTGCCCATTAGGTACTGTATTATCTTTGTTGTCAAAAATTGCAGGGCAAAAAATTATTACGAACAAATCAAAATGTATTCAGTGCAATCAATGTAACAATGCTTGCCCAATGTCAATTGATATTAAGTCCATGGCTCAAAACGGTGAAGCAGTTAAAGACTTGCGCTGCGTTGGCTGTGGTCACTGTGTAGATGTATGCCCCACAGAAACACTGGGTTATTCAACCAGGTTTTTAGATTGGGTACAAAAAAATTGAAAAAGGTCTTCATAGATGAGTTGAATGTTCGATGGAATGCTTTTTTATTCTTTTAGAATAGTTATTGATATATGACAAAAATGAGTTATAATTAAATGGTAAATTATATGTCAATAATATGATATTGGCTTAGCCAAATTAAAATTTTAGGAGGATTTATCATGAGTTATTCACCAAGACTGTCATCTGCATTTAATGACACCAAAAATCGAAGCACACATATTTCTCCACAATCAGGCATGTGTTCTTTTTGCACGGAGGAATGTGAAGGTACGTGCGAAATAGTCCTGTCAGCAGTTTTAGGGGCACAGACTGTGTATCCTACCAACACGGGGGCTAATCAGGTTGCTTCGGAAAAGGATTACCCTATTGATTTTTCTCACTTCAACATTAATGGTCATGTTTTTGGTGCTGTAGGTGCCAATAAAAATTATGATGAAGCAAATATCTATCATGTAAAGTTGGAACGTGAATTTGGTAAATATAATCCGGTAAAACTAACTATGCCGATTATATTGCCAGCACTTATCAAAATGAATTGGGAAGACTATTTCGGTGGCGCTGCCATGGCAGGTGTATGTTGTGTAATTGGTGAGGATGCTAGAAATAAAGATCCAGAATTGCAGATTAAAGATGGAAAAGTAATTCATTTTCCTGCTCTTAAAAAAATGTTGGATGCTTTCCGTAAATATGACCGTGGATTTGGACAAATTATACTGCAGTGCAATATTGAGGATGATATGCTTGGAATTCCGGAGTATGCGATAAAAGTTGAAGGTGCCGAAGCTATTGAATTGAAATTCGGACAAGGTTCAAAGGGAACCCAGCCGGTTAACCGATTAAAAGACATTAATGAAGCACTGAAAAAACAAGAATCAGGTTGTTTGGTGTATCCAGATCCTTCTGACCCTGACGTAATAAAAGCTTACGAAGAGGGCGTTTGTCCAAATTTTTATACATATTCGAGATTGCCTTTATGGGATGAAGAGTACCTGGTTCCACGAATTGCAGAACTGAGAAGCATGGGTGCAAAAAATATATACCTGAAAATGGCGGGATACGACTTTGAGGATCTTAAAAAGGTTATTCTTATAGGAAGTAAAGCAGAAGTCGATATGATTACTTTCGACGGAGCAGGCGGCGGCAGCGGATATAGTCCTTGTAAAATGATGAATGAATGGGGATTGCCTACTATTGTTATGGAAGACGCAGTATGTACCATAGTAGAGAGCCTAAAAAAGGAAGGTCTTTGGATTCCTGCTATTACGATAACAGGTGGGTTTGCCTCCGAAGATCAGGTTTTCAAATCTTTGGCCTATGGAAATGGAATTGTCACAGCCGTTGGTATTTGTCGTGCAGCTATGGCAGCTGCCATGAGCGGCAAGAAGATAGGAGAAATGATTAAAGAAGGCAATGTGCCGAAAAATTTGAAGAAATATGGTAACACCATCGAAGAGATATACGGAGATCTGGCTGATTTGCGCGCTATATACGGCAAAAGGGCGAATGATTTTTCTCCGGGTGCGATTGGAGTATTTTCATACATTAATAAAATTGCTTTTGGTGTGAAACATTTTGCTGCTTTAAACCGTAAATTCGATATCAACTATCTGGACAGAACAGACTTGATACCATTAACTCGTGAGGCTAAGGATTTGACCAAGGGAAAATGGTTTGAATAATTGGATAAATCGAGATTGAAAATTTAAATAATTTTACTACTTAAAATAAAGCAGCCTCAATCAAGTTAAATTTGAGGTTGCTTTTAATATTTCATTTCTGCAGGTATCATAACCATATTATTTTAACTTACTTCTAAAACCTTTGCCTTTACTACTTCGATTGATATTTCCTGACGTAATATCAGACTCAGGAACTTCCTTGAGAGTAGTAAAATCTAGTGGATCTTGAGATTGAGTACTTGATGATATTCCATTGCATGAGCCATTGAACTTGTCCATACCATTACCCATGCCATTTTTATTGTGTCTGCCATTACCTTTGCCCATATTAAAATTCTCCTTGTGTTGTAGTTTTTTTATACTTCCCTCAAATTTTTTGTTTATTCCGAGAATATAATATATTACAAAGTTTATTATTTGTAATTTTGAGATTATATGGTAAAATAAATTATAAAATTATATTGAAGTATTTTTGGTGATGGTTGTGAGTTGAAATTATAAACTTTGTAGTGAGTATTAGAGGATGGATTTAATATCAATAGGAGGAGATTGAAATGTTTATTAGAAAGGTGAAAAATAGTATAAAAATTATTGTGGCTTTAACTTTTGTGATAATGATTATTGTAAATATTCTTGCTAATGCTCTGCCCATTAACGGACAAACAACAGCTCAGGTTGCAGCTTCGTATCCCAATCTGTTTGCTCCTGCAGGGATAACCTTTGCAATATGGGGATTAATTTATCTGTTATTGGCTGCTTTTACTCTTTACTTACTTGGTTTTTTTCAAGGGAATCTAGATATTGTTAAGACAGATTTGTTGAATAAAATCGGAATAGTTTTTTCAATATCATCAATTGCCAATGCAACTTGGATTTTCTCATGGCATTATAACAGAATTCCTCTATCCATGCTGTTGATGGTTGTAATCCTTGCTTGCTTGATTTACATTAATTGTGCAGTTGTAAATGAAAAGTTAACAATGAGAGAAAAGTTTTTTATCAGACTTCCGTTCAGTGTTTATTTTGGTTGGATTACTGTTGCAACTATTGCTAATGCGACAACATTGCTTGTCAGTCTTGGCTGGAATGGATTTGGATTATCTGAACCGTTTTGGGCTGTGGTGATTATTATTGTAGGGATGCTCATAGGATCAGCAACTATAATTAAAAATAGAGATATTGCATATGATCTTGTAATGGTGTGGGCATATATAGGCATACTAATAAAGCATAAATCTGAAAGTGGCTTCGCAGGTCAATATCCTGTCGTAATATACACGGTTATAGCATGTGTTATTATATTTGTGGCAGTTGGTTTTTATGTTTTGTCTTCTAAAAGTAAAAAAACTAAACGCTAAGAAAATTTTGCATCAAGTTGATAATGATTAAAAGAAAATAGCTACATCACGAAAAGGACGGATACTCCTATTACTGATATAATTGCGCCAAAAATTTCTTTTGGGGATATTTTCTCTTTGAAAACAAGTATTGATAAAGGAATAATAAGTACAGGGACTATTGAAGTTATAGTTGAAGCTACACCTGTGGTTGTATATTGAATAGCTAAAAGGTTAAAAGATACACCTAGAAATGGACCAAAAAGTGATCCCAGTGTTATATACTTCATGGCTTCTTTGTTTTTTACAGCTTCTTTTAACTTGTCCCACCTTTTCATAAATATAAAAACTATAGTAAATCCAATAATACCGGATAGTATGCGTATTTGAGTAGCTGCAAAGGGATTGTAGTTTCCCATGCCTATCTTGCTAAGTATCAATCCTAATGATTGCCCAAGTGCACCAATAAAGGCATAAACAATTCCTTTAATAGAATGAGAAAATTTAAAATTTTTACCTTCAGGATTTTTAACTAATACCACTAAAGAAATGCCTAAAATTGTTATAGCCATTCCTATGAAGTTTGAAAATGAAATTACTTCTCTCATAGTTATGAAACCCAATAAGGCTGTGATTGGTGGTACAAGTGCCATAATGAGCATAGATATTCTTGAGCCAATTTCTACATATGCTTGAAATAAGAACAAATCTCCGATAACAAATCCTACTAAGCCTGATGCACTGAGCCATATCCATGCTTTTGCAGTTGCATCCAGGGGTAGAAACATTCCTCTTGAAAAAGTTGTAAACAAACTAATTAATATGAATCCTACTATTAATCTTATATAATTTACAGATAAAGAACCTACTTTTTTTCCTGCTAATTCAAAAGAAGTGGCAGTAATAGTCCAAAATATTGCTGTAGTAAGTGCATATATTTCACCATAATGCGATTGAATCATATTGTTTCCTCCATTTAACTTTATCAGATATTATATTACGAAAATCCTAATATATCAACAAGTATAATTCATGGTTGTCAGAATATTTATTGCTTAATTTTCATGTGACAATTTGAGGTTATCGGGGAATTATGGCGACGGACTGCTTGCGCGTAAAATGCAAAAATAAATCTCCATGAAGCTATACGCTAACTTCATGGAGATTATTAATTTGGCTGTGTAAATGATTCTTGGGGTTGTTTAATTCCCGTTCAGTACTTTGACTATATAGCTGTCTGCAGGCAGGAATATAGTTTTTTCCCCTTGCATCGTTACCTTTAGTGCTTCTAGACTTCTGATAAATTCATAATAACTTGCTCTGTCTTCAGTGGAGTAAGCATCTGCAATGATTTTCATGTATTCGCCTTCTCCTTGACCTTTCAATTCTTCTGCAGTTGCTTCAGCTTTTGAAAGCAGTATTCCTACTTCTTTATCTGTTTCGTTTACTACTTTACTTGCTTCTAAATTACCATCTGCTCTGTAACTTTCTGCCATTTGGGTTCTTTCGGATACCATTCTGTTGTATACAGCAGATTCGTTGTCTTCCGGAAGGTCTAATCTCTTTATTTCTACAGCAATTGTTGATACTCCATAGCCTTTTAGTTGAGCATTTACCATATCTGTTATTTTTATATTTACATTATCTATTGAGCCATTGTCAGAATTAATTATGTCTGCCTGATTCATTGTTCCTAATGTGTTTTTAACTGCATTATATACTACTGCATCTATTCTGTTTTCCATTTCAGTAATTCTGCTAACCGTTCTCATAAATGTATAAGGATCATCTATTTGCCATACTGCAAAGTTGTCAACTACTAATGTTTTTTTATCACCTGTCAATACTTCTGATGGAGGAATATCATACATCATTCTATATTGTGGTATTTTCTCAACTTTATCTAACATCGGCATTTTAAAATGTAATCCTGCTGTATTTTGAATTTCAACAAATTTAGAAAACCTTGTAACATATGCATATTCATTTTCTTTTACAACATAAATTGCATTGGTAACAGATATTAATAGAAAAATTAAAATCAACATTTTCAATATGCCAGATACTTTTCCTTTTTTCTTAACGTTTTCCATTTTAATTTCCACCTCCGGCATTTTCGGTTGTTGTAGTTGAAAAACTCTTTAATGGTAACATTTTTTCTATACCGCCTTCGGTTGAATCAACATAGACTGTTACACCTGGCAATATTTCTTCAATTGTTTCTAAATACATTCTTGTTTTTGTAATAGTTTTATTCTTAGCATATTCCGTATACATGGCATTGAATTTCGCTACTTCGCCTCTTGCTGCATTTATTCTAGATTCTTTATAAGACTCTGCTTCTCTTATTAATTTGTCTGCCTGGCTTTCGGCGGCAGGAAGTGTTTTGTTTTTATAAGCTAATGCTTCATTTATTCTTGTTTCTTTTTCTTGTTTTGCTGTTTCTACATTTTTAAATGCTGCTATTACTTCGGTTGTCGGTGGCTGGCTGTCTTGTATTTTTACATCAAGTACTTGTACACCTAAATCATAATTTTCTAACTTATTGACTATCTTTTCTTTGATTTCTGTCTGTATGATGGATTTTTCTGTTGTTAGTACACCATCTACGTCATTTGAACCAATTACACTTCTTGCTGATGACTGTGCTATCATTTTAAGAATTTGTGAAGGTTCATCAGAATTGTATAAGAACTTTTCAGGATCAGATATTTTCCATTCAATAAAGAAGTCTATGTTTACTATATTAAAGTCACCTGTAATCATTTTGGCTTCATCTTCTACTGAAGTCATATCAGTATAACCTTGATTTTCACTTTTGCTTTCATAACCTATTTGCAATTTTTGTGTTCTGTTTACTTCTACTTTAGTAACATCTTGTATCGGATATGGTAATTTAAAATGCAAACCTGCTGATTCAACACTTGTTACCTTTCCTAACGTTGTCACTACTGCTTGTTCGGTTTCTTCTACTGTATACTGGCAAGACATTATTGCAAATATTGCAACAACTATTACAGGTATGAAAAGCATCATTTTTAATTTGCCAACATTTCTTGGCACTTTTTCCTTAAATTCCTGAAAATCCTGAAATCCTTGGCTTCCCTGGTTCTTAGGTCCATTGGCCTTGTTTGCCATTCTTATTAAATTATTAATTAAATCTCTAATTGTCATATTTTCTCCTTAAAAAACGATTTCAAAATTTTGATATAAACAATACTAATTTCTATACAAATCCCCCCATTTAAATTCTATGCAGCTTCTTAAAATCGTACTATTATCATTATATCATAAATGATTACCACATCAAAGATAATATTCCGAAAACTATCGCAAAACTCAAGTACTTAATATTTGAGTTTTGCGACCTCGTCATTCTGAAACATAGTCGAAGAATCTCATCTTGTGAATGTTTTAAGAGATCATTCACTGCGTTCAGAATGACATAGATGGGTTTTTCAATAGTCTGAATTGTCTTTAAATTAATTGTTTGTTTGTAAAAATAATCATTGATTTTAATTTGAAAGTTGGTAAAATGGTACATAAGATATAGTTGAAGCGAGGCTGAGGATGGAATTGAATAAAGCAACAGAAAAATGTCATAAAAGAATAGTGATTAAAGTAGGCAGTTCGACACTTACTCATGATTCCGGAAAGATTAATTTAAGAATTATGGATAAAATTGCAATGATTTTAAGTGATATTAAAAATGATGATGTAGATGTTGTTCTTGTTACATCTGCAGCCGTAGCCGCAGGGGTTTCTAAGCTTGGTCTTAAAGAAAGGCCTAAGACTACAAAGGAAAAGCAAGCAGTTGCTTCTGTAGGTCAATGCGAATTGATGTTTGCTTACGATAAAGTTTTTTCTCAATACAATCAGACTGTTTCGCAATTGCTTTTGACAAAGGATATAATAGAGGATCCTAAACTTCAGGAAAATGTTGTTAACACTTTTGAAACACTATTTTTATACAATGTTATTCCTATTGTAAATGAAAATGACAGTGTGGCAATTGAAGAACTTGTTTATGGTGACAACGATACATTGTCTGCAGTGACAGCAAAGTTAGTTTGTGCTGACATGTTAATAATTTTAAGCGATGTAGATGGTTTGTATGACGGAAATCCACAAGATGAAAATTCAAAACTTATACCGGTTGTAAAAAAAATTACCCGGGAAATTGAAAATGTTGCTGGCGGTTCTGAAAGCTCGGTTGGAACCGGGGGAATGGCAACGAAAATTGCAGCTGCAAAAATAGCAGTTAACAGCGGGATTGACATGGTTATTATAAATGGTAAAAATCCGGAATTAATTTACAATATTTTAGAAGGAAAACCGGAAGGTACTTTATTTTTAGGGAAAGAAGGTGCGGATAAATGTGTGAACTGCAAGTAAAAGGCAAAAATGCCAAACAGGCATCCTATCAATTGATGAATATTTCAACTCAAATAAAAAACGATGCATTGAAAAGAATAGCTGAAAATATAGTTTTATATGCGTCAGATATAATTGATAAAAATAAAATTGATATTCAAAATTCAATTAATAAGGGTATCGGTCAGCAAATGATAGACAGACTTATGCTCAATGAAGAAAGAATTAAGGCAATAGCTGAAGGTGTAAGGCAAATTGCAGATCTTGAGGATCCTGTGGGAGAAGTATTGTCTATGAAAAAAAGACCTAATGGTCTTCTTATTGGACAAAAAAGAGTTCCGCTTGGTGTGATCGGAATAATTTATGAATCAAGACCTAATGTAACTGTTGATGCTGCATCTCTTTGCTTAAAATCATCAAACGCTGTAATGCTAAGAGGTTCAGGAGATGCAATTAATTCTAACAAAGAACTGGTTAAAATTATGAAAATGTCATTAGCTGAAGCAGGAATAAATGAAGGTGCAATAGAACTTGTTGAAGATACATCTAGAGAAACAGCTGCTAATTTCATGAAACTCAATGAATATCTTGATGTTTTGATTCCAAGAGGAGGAGCCGGACTTATTAAAACAGCTCTTAAAAATTCAACTGTACCTGTTATTGAGACAGGAACAGGTAACTGCCACGTCTATGTAGATGAAACTGCAGACTTGGAAATGGCTTATAATATTTTGATTAATGCAAAAACAACAAGGACATCAGTATGCAACTCTTGTGAGAGCTTGCTTGTTCATAAAAATATTAAAGATAAATTTTTAGCAGAAGCAGTTGCAAAACTCAGAGAAAAAAATGTTGAAGTAAGAGGCTGTGAAGAAACAGTAAAAATATGTTCTGATGTTATTCCTGCAACGGAAGATGATTATGGAAGAGAATTCCTTGATTTGATTATTTCAGTAAAGGTTGTGGATAGCATTGATGAAGCCATTAATCATATTAATAAATACGGTACAGGACATTCGGAAGCAATAGTAACGGAAAATTATACAAATTCACAAAGGTTTTTGAATGAAGTTGATGCTGCTGCTGTTTATGTAAATGCATCAACAAGATTTACAGATGGTTTTGAATTTGGTTTTGGTGCAGAAATTGGAATAAGCACTCAAAAAATGCATGCCAGAGGACCTATGGGTTTGAAAGAACTTACTACTTCTAAATATATTATTTACGGAAACGGGCAAGTAAGATAATACATTTAATTTTTATATTCTATTGACATCGTTATCTTATTGTGCTAGTATTTGATTCGTAGGGGAGCTTAATGAGTTAGGCTGAGAGAAAACCACTCTAATGTTTTGACCCTAAGGCAGTAGTACTGCTTTACACCTGATCCAGATAATGCTGGCGTAGGAAAATGTATATGGCGTCGATACATAACCCCTCCCATTATCAGGAGAGGTTTTTTGTATAGTCAACAAGACTGTAATACAAGGAGGATATAGAATGAAAGCAAGTGTAGCTATTCAAGTTTTACCACATGTTGGTTCAGATGAGGAAGTTATCCGTATTGTTGATGAGGTTATTGCTTATATTAAAAGCACAGGATTGAATTATTATGTAGGACCTAGTGAAACATCAATCGAAGGTGATTATGATGAATTAATGGAGATTGTTAAAAATTGTCAATACATAGCAATAAAAGCAGGTGCTCCTTCAGTATCTGCATATGTAAAGATAAGTTATGCTCCGGATGGTGGTGTTCTGACTATTGATAAAAAAGTCACCAAACATCATCAATAAAATCTCTCCGTTTTTCGCAATAACTTTTATTTTGGTTGTGTGGCAGATTTTATCTGCCACAGGTGCTGTGCCAAAGTTCATGCTTCCATCTCCGGCAGATGTTGTTATGGCGTTTGTGAATGATTTTCCATTACTTATGGAGCATGCTAAAATAACTCTGGCAGAAGCATTTTTTGGACTTGTCATTGGAACTGTTTTTGGATTTGTCATAGCAGTAATAATGGATAGATTTCCAATTGCGTACAAGTCTATTTATCCAATATTAGTATTAACTCAGACAGTGCCAACAGTTGCTATTGCACCTTTATTGGTTCTCTGGCTTGGATACGGAATATTGCCTAAAATAACTCTTATTGTAATTATTACTTTTTTCCCCATAACTATCGGATTGTTGGATGGGTTTCGATCTGCAGATCCGGATGCTTTGAATTTATTAAAAGCAATGGGTGCAAACAGGGTACAGAGTTTTGTACATATTAAACTACCGAGTTCATTGAGCCATTTTTTTGCTGGTTTAAGGATTTCTGTTTCTTATTCAGTAGTTGGTGCAGTGGTTTCAGAGTGGTTGGGAGGTTTTGCCGGACTCGGTGTATATATGACAAGGGTAAGAAAATCTTATTCTTTTGATAAAATGTTTGCAGTAATATTTTTTATTTCTATCATAAGCCTTTTGCTTATGTTTGGTGTTACTTTGCTAAAAGATGCCATAATGCCATGGGATAGGAAAAAAAAGAATAATAATATATAAAAAAATCTATCGGAAGGTTAAGGATATAAAATGAAAAGAAAATCATATGTTCTAACTGCTGTTTTAATGCTGTGCGTTCTGGTGTTATCAGCATGCAGCACAAATCAAATACAAGATGAAAATAAAACAGATGGTACAACTGCCGCAAAAGAAAAAGTGAGCATTGTACTTGACTGGACTCCTAATACAAACCATACAGGTTTATTTGTAGCTCAAGCAAAAGGATATTTTGAAGAACAAGGTCTTGAAGTGGAAATTGCGCAACCTCCGGAAGGCGGAGCAGAAATGTTAGTAGGCGGTGGTGGTGCAGAATTTGGTATTAGTTTTCAAGATACGTTAGCACCTAATTTTGCATCTGACAACCAGTTGCCTGTAACAGCAGTAGCAACTTTAATTCAACACAATACATCAGGAATTATTTCTTTAAAAGATAAAGGGATAGACTCACCGGCAAAAATGGCAGGACATTCTTATGCAACATGGGATATGCCTATAGAACAAGCTATTATAAGAAAAATTGTTGAAGATGATGGCGGAAAATTTGGAGATATAAAAATGATACCAAGCACTGTAACCGACGTAGTAACTGCACTTCAAACAGATGTGGATTCTGTGTGGGTATTCTATGCATGGGATGGAATTGCAACTAATGTTAAAAAATTAGAAACTAATTATTTGAACTTTGCTGATTACGGATCAGAACTTGATTATTACAGCCCTGTTCTTATTGTAAACAATGATTATGCGAAAAATAATCCTGACAATGTAAAAAAAGTATTGAAGGCAATACAGCAAGGTTATGAGTTTGCAATTGAAAATTCTGATGAAGCAGCGGAAATTTTATTGGAAGCAGCACCAGAATTAGATCCAGAACTGGTTAAAGCAAGTCAGGCATGGTTGGCAGATCAATATAAAGCAGAAGTAAAACAATGGGGATACATTGACCAATCCAGATGGGATGCATTTTATGGATGGTTATATGCCAATAAACTTATAGAAAATGAAATACCAAAGGGAACAGGATTCACAAATG
>NZ_JAWQJF010000110.1:0-31749 GCF_033447055.1 Sedimentibacter sp. | reverse complement strand
TCAAATCCTGCTTCAGTTGGAGGAAGCCTGCCTGATGAAGAATTCTATTTTGCAGAGTAAGTACCGCAATTTTTTCATAATATTATTTTGGATACTTGTGTGGGAGATATTATCACTGATAATTAATCAGGAGATTTATCTCCCTTCTCCTCATGCAACATTTATTGCTCTACTAAATTTATTGTCTGAAAAAGAAACATACATAACTTTGCTTTACAGTTCATACAGAACATTATCAGGTTTTCTCATTTCAAGTATTTTAGGTATAATATTTGGATATATCTGCGGAGTTAATAAATCTATTTATTATTTGTTTAACCCTTTAGTGAGCATCATTCGAACTGTGCCTGTAATGTCAATAATTATTATCGCAATAATGTGGTTCAAAGACACAAATGTTCCGATTTTTGTTTCATTTCTCATGTGCTTTCCAATAATTTGGACAAATACTGTGAGTGGCATTAAATCAACAGATATTAAACTTCTTCAACTGTGCAGAGTTTATAATATTAAAAGATCAAGAATTGTCAAGTCTGTTTATTTTTACAGTGCTCTTCCCTACATTAAGGCCGGAATGATTTCAGCCCTAGGCATTAGCTGGAAAGTAACATCTGCTGCAGAAGTTTTAAGCCTTCCTAAATATTCAATAGGGCGTTATTTGTACGATTCAAAAGTATATCTGGAGATTCCTGATTTATTTGCATGGACTATCATGATAGTTCTTTTAAGTATTTTGTTTGAAAACATTTTAAAAATAACGTTTGAAGCAGGCGATATATGATTAGACTAAAAAATGTATCTAAAAAATATGATGAATTGGAAATATTAAAAGATTTTAATATTTCTATAGAAGAAAATAAAATTACATGCTTGTTTGGGTGCTCAGGAGTCGGTAAAACTACCATTGCCAATATTATAGCAGGTCTTATACCTATTGATAAAGGGGAAATAACAGGAACTGAACACGCTGTATTTTCTTACGTTTTTCAAGAACCAAGACTTCTTGAATGGTACAATGTATATGACAATATTGATTTTGTTTTAAAAGACATTTATGATAATGATAAAAGAAAAAAAATTGTAAGCAGTTATATTGAAATGGTTGAATTAACAGATTATAAACTCTTTATGCCAAGGGCTCTGAGCGGTGGAATGGCCCAAAGAGTATCGTTAGCAAGAGCCTTTGCGTATCCTTCAAATATACTCATAATGGATGAACCTTTCAAAGGCCTTGATGTTAAGTTGAAAAAAGATATGATTGCTTTATTTCTTATGCTTTGGAATGTAAGCAAACGAACAGTGCTTTTCATTACTCATGATGTGGATGAAGCTGTCACATTATCCAACACAATTCACATTATTAAAAACAAACATGCAATTTTGGCACAAACAATAGATGTAGACAATACAGACAATAAAGATAGTATAAAAACCATTTTGCTTTCTTAACTGGATTTCTAAACTAAAAAAATGTAAAAAATGTAAATTATTTATAATCTTCCAAGTTTATCTTGACATTTGTCATATTTATATTAATATATATATTAATATTATTATATGCATTTATTAATGTAACTTGATTACAGCTATATAAGATTTTTTTTAATATATTGAGGTATAATAGTAAAAAAAACGGAGGTTAATATGGAATTTAAAATAACAAGTAAAGCAAAAGAAAAATTAATTGAAATAAAAAACCACAATGAACCAATAAAATTGAAAATAACTGGCTTTTCATGATGCGGTGCCGAATTTGGCATTGTTTCGGAGAAACAATCAGAAAATGATAAAGTTTACACAGCAGAAGGAATTGATATAATTGTTTCTGATGAATTGGAAGGCGCTATAAGCGGTGTTGAAATAGATTATTCAACAAATTTCTTCAAAAGAGGATTTGAAATCACTCCAAAGTTCAATAGATAATTGGAGGTGCCTATGAAATTTATTATTACTGACAAGGCAAAAGCAAAGCTGTCCTTAATGCAAGAACAAAATATACCAATAATGTTGATAGCATCCCCAGTTGGATGAAGCGGTTTTATTTATAAAATTGTTTCGGCGAAACAATCTAAAAAAGATAATGTGTATAATGTTGACGGAATTGATATAATTGTTCCCAAAAATTTAGAATCTTCTTTGAAGGGTGCAAAAATTGATTACAGAGGTTTCATTTTCAAGGACTTTTTTGTAACACCAAAGTATTCATAAGAAAAAGATAACAAAATAAGGTAGTACCGCAAGTGCTGATAGGTGATGTATGTATAAGTTATGGGCTAAAAAAATAAAATACAATAAGATTATAAGCTCCATTGTAGTTAAAAACAAAGAAAATATATCACTTGAACAGAAGCGTGACAAATGCCTGAAAGAAATATGTCAGAAGCTTGATATAAGTGTACCTATTTGGCTTAAAAAACACGAACTTGAATTTTCTCAGTTTAAATATGTCATTTTTACTACTCAAGACTTTATTGATGAAATTGATTTTGACAAACTTGAAATTGAGCTTATAGATGATGGTACGAATAAAATATAACAGTTAAAAAATCTGCCTGTTTTCCAGGCAGATTTTTTATTTGTCATACATGCCATATAATGCAACTAGAAGCAAGAAAAACCAAAGAAGGGTATCCATACTTATTCCGCAATCGCTTTGACATACAATACACACCAAAATTAAAAAGAAAAACAATAAAGAAGAATCTATTCCTCCTGCTCCTAAAACAGGATTTTTTCTAATTGGAATTGGTACACAAGGCGGTTTTGGCCCTCTACCACATTGAATATTTGAATTTTCATTAGCTTCAACAATATTTTCAGGTCTACAATTATCCATAATTACCTCCTCGATAAATAATACATTTTTTATTTATTATATTCTCTTAAAAAATATATGTTAAATATTTCGATGAAGAGTATGTAAATATTTTTGAATAAGTGCATAATCTAGAAAATTCTTGCAATAATAACATTATATTTAATTGAGGAGGATTAGCCTATGGATAAATTTGCATTGGTATTAGTCATCATAGGAGCCATAAACTGGGGGCTTATAGCATTATTCCAGTTTGACTTAGTTGCCGCTATATTCGGAGGCCAGACAGCAATATTCAGCCGCTTGGTTTATGGACTTGTTGGCTTGGCAGGATTATACTGCATTACATTATTGTTCAACGAACGTGAAAAAGTAGATTAAAATTAAAGAACTAGTTAAAAGACAATCCAGCATAATGGATTGTCTTTTTATGATTAATTGCAACATTGTATTACTAATAAAAAAACTGAGTCGTGCAACTGATAAATTAAGAGAAGAGATAATTCTTCTATTTATTCACCAGCTATTGCAAGTTTTTTTATTTTAAGTGAAGGTGATCCTATGTATGCTTCTCCAGGCAAACCAAATTTTAAATCTGAACCTGTTTCTTCTATATTTTTAAGAAGCTCAAAATAATTTCCTGCAACAGTAATTTGCTCAACAGGTCTTGCTATTTTTCCGCCTTTTATTTCAAAGCCTAATGCTGCCAGTGAAAAATCTCCTGACACAGAATTAAGTCCGGAATGCAGACCTTGCAGCTCTGTGATTAAAATGCCGCTTTCCATAGATGAAATTATTTCTTCCAACGATTTTTCTCCTTTTTCCACATAAAAATTTGAAGGTGCTATGTCAATGGAAGATTTGTAAGAGCCCTTGCTTGCATTTCCTGTAGTTTCAATTCCATCCTTTTTAGATGTTTTTAAATTGTGAAAATATGTTTTTAAAACTCCCTTTTCTACTACTTTCTTATACTTGCAGGCAACTCCTTCTCCGTCAAAGGATTTGGAAGCTAATCCTCCTTCCATAAATGGGTCATCAACAAGCGTAAATTTATCGCTTCCTATCTGTTCATTTAATTTTCCTTTTAAAAGCGATAGGTTTTTTTGCACACTTTCTGCTGAAAAAATGCCCGTAAATGCTTCTAACAAATCAGCAGCAGCATTATTTCTGATTACAACCGCATAATCCCCTGATTTTATGGACTTAGCTCCCAATAATGCCAATGCTTCATTTACAGCTTCTTCTGCAATTTCCTTGGCATTAAACTTGCTGAAGTCATTTCCGGTTCTGTATGCCATACCTGTTTTTATATCATCTTTATCTTTAACAACTACGACTGCATAAGTGTATGCAATGTTGCCTTTGTCATGTAGATAAAGTCCTTTTGTATTGGACATGATTGTTTCCCCGTAGCCATCGCCGTAAACACATGTTTCCACAGATGTAACTTTTTCATCGATTTTATAAGCTTCATCTTCCAATTGTTTTACAAAGTTTATTTTTTCAGTTTCTTTAACTTTATCCAATTCAGGATTGAAGGTATCAACTTTCTTGTATTCCTTTGACCCTTCAAAGATGTATTCTTCATCATCGGAATCTATTACTGTAGCATTTTCCAATACATTTTTAACTAACAAATCAATTGATGATTCATCTACTTTTTCAGTATAGGAATAACCCATTTTTCCTTTGTAAACACCTCTTAGGGACAATCCTTCGCTTTCTGATAGGCTGTATCCATCAAGTTCCTTTTGAAATACTTTTAATGATAGGCTGCTGCCTTCTGAGTAATAAACTTCCATGTCACCTAAGCCGCTTTTTTTGCCTTCAGCAAATATTTTATCTATCAATGATTTCATTTCCATTATTTTTCACCTTCTCTTCCGCCAACAGTTATTTCCGAAACTCTAATCATAGGCTGGCCTACATTTGCTGGTATACTTCCACTTACAGAACCGCACATCCCCTGTCCGTGAGTTAAATTGTTTCCCACCATATCTATTTTATTTAATATGTCAGTTCCTTTTCCAATTAATGTTGCTCCTCTCACAGGATCTTTAATTTTTCCATTTTCAACAATATAGCCTTCCATAACAGAAAAGTTGAATTCACCTGTGCTTGGATTTACTGAACCGCCACCCATGTATTTTGCGTAAATGCCTTTTTCTGTATTTGCAATTATTTCTTCCGGTGTAGATTTTCCGTTGTCAATAAAAGTATTAGACATACGGGATGTTGGAGCATATCTGTAAGACTGTCTTCTTCCGGAACCTGTAATGTCCATGTTCATTCTTCTGGCATTTAGTTTATCAATCATGTAGCCTTTAAGTATGCCGTTTTCAATCAGCACATTTCTGTGTGACGGAGTACCTTCATCATCAATATTGAAAGAACCCCATTCATTCGGTATCGTTCCGTCATCAATTGCAGTTACAAGAGGGGATGCAATTTGCTGCCCGACTTTTCCTGAAAACACAGAAAGGCCCTTTGCAACTGATGTTGCTTCCAAACCATGACCGCATGCTTCGTGGAATATTACGCCGCCAAAGCCATTATCAATTATAACAGGCATCTTTCCGCTAGGGCTGTACTTAGCATTTACCATGGTCACTGCTACTCTTGATGCCTCCTTGGCATATTTTTCAACATCAAGATTTTCAAAAAATTCATATCCCTTGCTTGAACCCGGACCAAAGAAACCTGACTGCATTTCTCCATTTTTGCTTGCTATGGCAGAAATTGCAATGCGGGAACGAATGCGTTTATCTTCTTTCCACAATCCTTCTGAGTTTGCAACCATTATGTCTTGATTGTAATCCGTATAGCTTACAGTAACTTGGGTTATTAAATCGTCATAATTAAATGCAGTGTCGTAGGCCTTACGCATGAGCTGTACTTTTTTTGTTTTTTCCACGGTGTTTGGGTCTATATGTATAGTGTTTATATTATTAACTGATGTTTTATTAAGGTTTACTGATATGTTTCCAACAGCTCCTTCTATTGCTGCAGCAGCCTTTTTGGCTGTTAATATTAAAGATTCTCTGTCTGATTTGTTGCTGTATGCATATACGCTGTTGAATCCCTTGAATATACGAATTCCAACACCGTAATCTCTTCCTGTCATTGTGCTTTCAACTTTTCCGCCTATCATTACAATACCGTTGTTTGTTCTGTCTTCAACATATATTTCTGCAAAATCACCACCTGTTTGTAAAGCAGCAGTTAATGTATCTTCAATTACTTGCTTGTTTAACACATAATCACTCCTATCATTTTATATTGTCATCATATATTACTATAATATTTTACCATAATTTCCTTAAACTATTAATAATTTTTATAATTTAAATTAAAAAAGAGATACTTTACTAAACGTTCTGAATGACATCTGAATTCTTGAACGAGTGAAATATCTCTTATTTTTTAATTTTTTACCTTAATATATTAAACTAATTTTATTCTATGATATATTTTCTTACCTTTTTTGATTATAAGTTTTTCATCTTCGAAATCCGCTACAGTTACAACTGCATTCACATCTCCTACTACAATGTCATTAACCGTAACTCCTGATTGTTCTACTAGCCTTCTTCCTTCACTCTTGGTCTTAATTAAACCTGCTTTAACCATAAGGTCAATTACAGTCATTCCATCCCCAAGTTCTTCTTTTGTCAAATCTGTAGTAGGCATATTTTCAGATTCTGCACCTTTTCCAAATAACGCTCTTGCTGCTTCCTGTGCATTGATTGCATCTTCTTCTGAATGAATAAGTTTTGTTACTTCAAATGCCAAAACTTCCTTTGCCTTGTTTATTTCAGAGCCTTCCAATGCTCCAAGACGTCTAACTTCATCCATAGGCAGAAATGTAAGAAGTGCCAGACATTTTTCAACATCTGCATCATCTATGTTTCTCCAGTACTGGTAAAAATCATATGGTGATGTTTTATTTCTATCAAGCCACAATGCTCCCTTTTCAGTCTTGCCCATTTTCTTTCCTTCGCTGTTTGTCAAAAGGGCAAATGTCATTCCATATACTTGTTCGCCTGATTTTTTCCTTGTCAATTCAACGCCGCCTATTATATTTGACCATTGGTCGTTGCCGCCAAACTGCATTTTGCAACCATATTTTTGATTTAATACATAAAAATCATAAGACTGCATCAGCATGTAACCAAATTCAAAGAATGTAAGACCTTGTTCCATTCTATTTTTATAACATTCTGCTGTGAGCATTCTGTTTACAGAAAAATGAACGCCGACTTCTCTCATAAAATCAAGAAAGTTTAAAGGTAAAAGCCAATTTGCATTGTTATCCATTATTGCTTTGCCTTCTGAAAAATCCAAGAATTTTTCAAACACTTTTTTGAAATTCTCAGCATTCTGAGCAATTATTTCTTTCGTCATAATAGAACGCATGCCTGTTCTGTCACTTGGGTCTCCAATCATTGTAGTCCCACCGCCTAAAAGAGCTATCGGTCTGTGTCCGTATTGCTGCATAATTGACATAACCATTATTTGTATGTAGTGACCTATGTGAAGACTGTCTGCCGTAGGGTCAAATCCTATATAAAATGTCACTGATTCTTTTCCTAATAAATCTCTTATTTCATCTTCATGAGTACATTGTTCTAAATATCCTCTTTCTCTTAATACATCAAAAACGTTTTGTTTTTCCATACTATTCCTCCACTTTAATTTTTTTCTCAAATACGCAGTCTCGTTCACCAATTTATACCTCGCTGTCGCTCGCATAAATTGGGAACTCGTTGCGGTTGCCCTACCGCCATTTTTCAGAAAAAACACCCTGAAAAATGGCGGTAGGGCATACAAAAAGGGTCATCTCTCCGTAAAAGGACGAGATAACCCGTGGTACCACCTTAATTCGCATCATACGCTTTTTAGCGTTAATTGCCTCTTCCTGATTTAACGGACAGATAATCCGCTGTGTCTTCCACAGTAACTCCAGAATTGTATTTCACACTTTGTTCTGTGAATCTTTCACCAACCGATCCACTCTCTATTTTGTAACCAAAATGTTACTTAAGTTCCTTCAAAGTTATGATATAATTAGTATATAAAAAAAATGATAATATAAAACTCAAACATTGTCAAGATTTTATTGCATTTATATGTAAATTCTAATAACATATGTTGTCCAACCTTCTAATTTATGTCAATTTTAACTCATTTTCCTTACAGTTTTTATAATTATTCTCCATCATTTTGAAATTAATATGTAATATATTTTTTAGAATACTAAATTGTGTAATATAATTGTCACATTTGACATTTTAAGAAGTTTTTGCGTGTTTCTTTAAAAATATGTACGTGCTATAATTCCTTATGACGAAAAACTCATTAACAAGTTCTAAAATTTCCAAAGAAGCAAGGCGTATCTTGTTTCCTAAAAAATCTAAAGACTAAATAGGAGTGAATTTATGAAAAAGAAAGTATTAGCATTAACATTAACTGCAGCTTTAGCGTTATCATCAACATCAGCATTTGCTGCAACAACAAATTGTACAAAGGTAACAAATTATGATATAAACAGTTTATTGAAAATTTTTACGAGCAACTCATGCGTAAAACAATATAAGCTGACTGTAAATGGAAAGACAGTAGATTTGAACACAGTAGATTTAAATACTGTGCTCAATACAAACACAACTAAGACTGTTAAAACACAGCCAGTTGCAAAGACTGCTGTAACTCAGCCGGTAGCTGTTAAACCAGCTGCAACTCAGCCAGTAACTACGGCTCCTGCAGCGACTCAGCCAGCAGCAACACAGCCAACAACACCAACAACTAACACAACAGTTTCTTCGTCAAATTTATCATATGAACAAAAAGTAGCAGAACTTGTGAACGTTGAAAGACAAAAAGCTGGCTTGTCAGCACTTACATTAGATTCAACAATCTCTAATGTTGCAAGAACAAAGTCAAAAGATATGGCAACTAACAACTATTTTGCACATCAGTCACCAACGTACGGAAGTGCCGGAGATATGTTAACTAAATTTGGAATCAAATGGTCAGCATGGGGTGAAAATATTGCCTCAGGACAAAGAACTCCAGAAGCGGTTGTTACAGCATGGATGAATTCAGCAGGACACAAAGCAAATATCCTTTCACCTAATTTTTCAAAAATAGGTGTATGATATGCTACCAACTCTAACGGAACACCATACTGGACACAAATGTTCACAAACTAAGCAGATGACCATGTTTTGCAGATGACCCAAATTTTAATTTAGTTAAAAATACCGCATACTGAATGCGGTATTTTTGCATTTAACTTTACTGTACAATTTTATGAAAAAGTTAGTAATTAGTTTAAATTCAGATGAAATATGAATAATTGTTTTAATTTTATAACTAAAATCATTGCAGTTTTTTTTAATATAATATATAATACAGAAGTTGAAATTAAATATTAATGCATCAATATAATATGGATAATATGGTTCCAAAGTTTCTACCAAACAGCCGTAAATTGTTTGACTATTGATTTGTACTGTTTATTAATCCAATATATGATGCGAGTAGGGTTTTTTCTATTCGCTTTTTATTTGTTTTATAATGTATTTATATATTGAATTTGGAAATAGTGAACATTAGTAGTTAATATTTTTGTTTCTCAAAAAATATTTTAACACAGGAGGAATTTATGGAAAAGTATTTCAAATTAAAAGAAAACGGCACTAACGTATCCACAGAGATTATGGCCGGATTCACAACATTTTTTGCAATGTCTTATATTATTTTTGTTAATCCGGCAATATTATCAGCAACAGGAATGCCATCACAAGCAGTATTCTTGTCAACAATTATAGCTGCGGTAATAGGAACTCTCATAATGGGTTTGTTTGCAAATGTACCTTATGCACAGGCACCAGGAATGGGTCTTAACGCATTTTTCACTTACACCGTTGTCTTTGCTCTTGGCTTCACATGGGAGCAGGCATTAGCACTTGTATTTATCTGTGGTATTGTAAATATAATTATTACTGTTACAAAAATTCGTAAAAGTATTATAAAAGCAATCCCAGAAAGTTTGCAAAACGCAATAAGCGGTGGAATTGGAATATTCATAGCATACATTGGAATAAAAGGAGCTAACCTGGTTCAATTTACTTCAGAGTCTGCAAACATACTGTCAGTAAACGGTCAAGCTTTTGCAGCAGATGGTACATACTCAGGCATATTCTCTGTTGTAACAAATGGAGGCATAATACCGGCACTTGTTGATTTCACCAACTCAGGTACCCAACTTGCTTTGGTTGGTCTTGCAATTTTAGTTGTATTGTTAGTTTTAAAAGTTAAAGGCGCTATACTTATTAGCATTATAACAACAACATTAATCGGTATACCTTTCGGAGTTGTTGATATTTCTGCAGCATCTATTACTTCCGGAGGTTTATCATCTTCATTTACAGCATTAGGAACAACTTTTGGTGCAGCTTTCGGCCATAACGGAATGCAGTCGTTATTTTCTGACCCTACACGTATTCCTTTAGTAATAATGACAATCTTTGCATTCAGTTTATCAGATACATTTGATACAATTGGCACATTTATAGGAACAGGAAGAAGAAGCGGAATTTTCAGCGAAGAAGATCAAAAATCACTTGAAACAAGCACCGGTTTTAAATCTAAGATGGATAAAGCATTATTCGCAGATGCTATAGCAACATCTGTAGGAGCAATATTCGGAACATCTAATACAACAACATATGTTGAAAGTGCTGCAGGTATAGGTGCCGGCGGACGTACAGGCTTAACAAGCGTAATTACAGCATTGTTATTCCTCGCATGTATATTGATTGCTCCAATTGCAGGAATGGTTCCTTCAGCTGCAACATCACCTGTTTTAATAATAGTTGGTGTAATGATGATGTCATCATTTACTAAAATTAATTGGGAAGATCTTGAAGAAGCTATTCCTGCATTCTTCGCGTCAGTTTTCATGGGATTTTCTTACAGCATATCTTATGGAATTGCAGGAGGTTTCATATTCTATTGCTTGATTAAAATATGCAAGGGAAAACTAAATGAAGTTCATCCAATACTCATTGTTTCAGCCATACTGTTCTTATTAAACTTTGTAGTTTTGGCAGTATTATAATTATTTCATAATCAATAATTCAAAGGCAAAAGGATCTTTATGATACTTTTGCCTTTTTTGATTTTATTATTGAACTTCTTGCATTTTTGAGCAAATTCTCAGATTTCATCTTTTGCATCATTTTATATTTTATGACTTTATTCTCATATAAATTGCATTTAATTATCGTGAAAATGTTTATTTCCTATTATTTTTATAATTTTTGCATCTTTCTATTTACAAGTTGCATTTTTGATGTTATAATAAATCATAAGATTAAGTGTTGGAGGTATTTAAATGGGCATGCCAGTGAAGGATATTAAAGATGTTGTTGCAAAAATGAACTTTAAAAAATGTGGAACTATCACATGTATATTTAATGTAGACGGAAAATGCAGCCAAAAAGAATGTGAACTTCATGAAAGAGGACTTAAACAAGAAGAAGATTAATACAGAAGGTAGAATAATGAATATAAAAATTAATTCAAACTAAAAAGCGGAAATAATATAATATTATCTTCCGCTTTTATTATGTAAAAAAGTTGCTCCGCAACTCCACTAGGGGGACCTATGTCCCCCTTCGGCGCAAAACTGCATTCGCATTTTTGCTGAGCACCCCCCCCTTGACGGCAAGGACGTCCCGTCCTTTGCAATCCTCGTTTTATGCATTTAATTATATTGCAAGTTCATCATTTTCGGTTTGTATTACGTTCAGGAACCTCAACGCTCCTATTGCATCCCAGAAGAAACAATCCTCTCCTATTAAATCAGTTAGTCCGGAGCGGTCAAACATTTCTTTTACATCGCACTGAACTCCGCAAAATATTAGCTTTGTTCCGATTTTTGATATTTTATTTACAACATCCTTGAATTCAATAACTGCAGACTCATCAATGCTGGTCACTGCTCTCATTGAGATTATCATATTTTCAGCATCTACTGAATGTTCAACCAATTGTGTAAGTTTTTCTCTTGTTATAAAGAACAACGGACCTGTTAAATAAACAATTTTTGTATTGTCAAAATCTTCAGCAACATCATGTCCTTTTATTCTTTTCAAATCCACAGTGCTTACATCAATTTTCAAATCGCTGTTTTTCATTACAAACATCATTATTCCTGAAAATACTCCTATTAAAATTGCAATTGTAAGATCAAACATTACTGTAGCTGCCATTGTTATTGTAAATTCCAAAATTGCTGTGCCAAACTTTTTATTAAAAATATATTTAATTTCATGCCATTCATTCATGCGCCACGCTGTAACCATCAAAACACCAGCAAGAGCCGACAATGGAATCTTAGACATTACAGAGCCTAACAAAAACATTGAAGCAATCAGTCCAACGGAATGTATTACACTTACTAAACGTGTTTGTGCTCCGGATTTAATTGCAACGCTTGTACGAGCTATTGCTGCAGTTGCCGGAACACCTCCAAAAAATGGTATTAATACATTGCCAATACCTTGAGCCACTAACTCCCTGTCTGCATTTAATGGTTCGTTTTTCATTTTGCCAGCAGATGCACCACACAACAAACTTTCAATCATTCCAAGCATTGCTATGCTTATAGCCGGATTAATCATGTTAATTATATTTGAAACAGACATAACACCAAATGTAAGCCTGTTTTCTGAAAATAAAGTTTTTGGAATTTCTCCTACTACATCAACAGGCAATTCAAAAATCCAATTAATTGCTAAAGCTATTATTATGCCGGCTAAGGAAGACGGAAATTTTGCATTCCATTTTTTAGGCCATATTACCATAACAAAAACAACAAGCAATCCAAATAAAATTGCGTATAGATTTGTTGAAAAACCAAGTTCTGCATAAGACATAATCTTCTCTATTGCATTTTCACCTTGTGAAGTTGTTCCTAAAAAGTTATCGACTTGCCCAAGTGCTATGATTACTGCAATTCCTGATGTGAATCCAGTAATAACAGGCGCCGGTATAAATGATACAAGCCGTCCAAAACGAAAAGCTGCAGCTATAAGAAGTATTATTCCTGATATAAATCCTGCTAAAAAAACACCTTCCATTCCATGTTTCATAGCTAATGACATTAAAATTGCAGACATTGCTCCGGTAGGTCCTGATATTTGATAAGAGGCCCCTGAAAGTCCGCCTATCAAAAGTCCTGCAATAATTGCTGTTATAAGTCCCGAAGCTGCATCAGCTCCCGAACTGACACCGAAAGCGAGCGCAAGTGGTAATGCAACTGCAGTTACTGTAAGACCAGCCATTATGTCATTAGTTAATTTTTTGTGATCATAATCTTTAAACTCAAGTCTTAAATCTTGAACATACTGTTTAATCATTTTTCTCTCCTAATAATTGCTTATTACTAAATACAATACCTTGTGAATACTATCACTTTTCTTAATTAAATGCAACAAAAAAATCGCTGATTTTTCAACGATTTTTATGAAAACATTTCCTTAACTTTTTTATAATATTACTTTGTCCATCGTTATATCGCTTAAATTTTTGCAGCCTGTCATAATCATAACATCTCTTAATTCAGCGCCGATTTTATTTGTATAAAGTTCAACACCTTCAGCTCCGCCTCCGAAAGCAGCTATTACATAAGGTCTTCCGATTAATGCTGCATCGGCTCCTAAAGCTATTGCTTTAAATACATCAGAACCTGAACGAATTCCACCGTCAACGAAAATTTTCATTTTATCTCCAACAGCTTCTCTTATTTCAGGAAGCATTGAGCAAGGTGCCGGTGCGTCTTGTAGAACCCTTCCGCCGTGGGAAGATACTACAATGCCGTAAGCACCTGCCTCCAAAGCTTTTTTAGCACCTTTTACCGTCATTATTCCTTTAATAACGAAGGGGACCTTTGTAGATGCAACCAGTTCTGAAAGTTCTTCAACGCTTTTTGCCGATACAGGTTTTCCTGCAAGAGCCAAGTTTATAAGTCCTGCAGAATCAATATCCATTGCAAATGCCATTGCTCCTGCTTCTTCGAGCATTTTAATTTTTTCAAGAACCTTATCGTTTTTCCAAGGCTTAATTGTCGGAACTGCTTTACCGTTTACAGCTTTTATATAATGAAGGCTGTCAAGAAACAAACTGTCATTTGGTCCGTCCCCTGTGAAAGCTGCGCCTCCTGCTGCAATTGTTCCATTAACAACAGCATCCATATATTCAGATTCTGTAATTGCTCCGTTGTAGTTTAAATTCATTCCGCCTATTGGTGCTGTAAAAAACGGATATTTAAATGTCCTGTCAAACAATGAAACAGAAGTGTCTTGGCCTTCATTCTGATAAATAGTGTCAAGATGTATTTTTACTGATGCTAAAAATTCAACAGATTCCGTAAAAGCTCTTCCATTTCCTTTTCCGCCGGTACCTGGTATTTCACCTTTGCACACAATTCCATTGCACTCTTTGCATACTCTGCAGTTAGGTGCCATCTTTTTTCTTGCGTTCTCCAATAATTCTTGATATGTCATATGATCTCCCTATTATTATAAGATTTAATTTTACAGAACTACACAGTCGTGTTTAATTTCTTACAGTTATTTAGACTTCATGTGCTCTAATCTTTCAACCACTTTTTCCATCATAGATTGATATTTGCTCATTTTTTCTTTTTCTTCATTTACTACGCTTTCAGGAGCTTTGCTCATGAACTTTTCATTATTTAATTTACCGATAACTCTGTCAAGTTCAGCTTGCAGTCTTGCTTTTTCTTTTTCAAGTCTTTCAATTTCTTTTTCAAAATCAATAAGGTCTGCAAGCGGAAGATAAATTTCAGTTCCTTCTATAACTGATGATGCTGTATCTTCACCAATTTGAGTTTTATCATGAACAACTTTTACTTCAGTTATATTTGCGAGAGTAGCAAAATACTGAACGCCTGATTGAATAAACTGCTTAGTATCTTCTTTTGAAGGAACAAATATAGCCCTTGCTTTTCTTGAAGGAGCAACATTCATTTCTGCTCTTGTGTTACGGATGCTTCTTACTGCTTCCATTATGAATTCCATATTTTTTTCAGCTTCTTCAAAATTCTCTTCTTCAGTATACTTCGGCCAGTCTGCCTTTATAAGTCTTGAAGAAGTTTCTGGCAGGAAAGACCATATTTCTTCAGTGATAAAAGGCATGAACGGATGCAATAATTTAAGCATGTCTTTTAAAACCTTTATTAAAACAAATCTTGCAGTATTCTTATCAGTTCCCTCTTCACCATATAGTCTAGGTTTTACAATTTCAATGTACCAGTCGCAATATTCATTCCAGATGAAGTCATAAACCCTTTGTGCAGCCATTCCAAGTTCGAATTTGTCAAGGTTGTCTGTTATCTCTTTTGTTGCCTTGTTCATTCTTGAAATAATCCACTTATCTTCAGTCTTGTAATTTGACGCAGCAGTTTCTTCATCTATTAAATCACCGTCAATATTCATAAGAACAAATCTGGATGCATTCCACAGCTTGTTGGCAAAATTACGGCTGGACTCCAATCTGTCATTGTTAAAACGAGTATCATTTCCCGGTGATATACCTGTCATAAGCATAAATCTTAACGCGTCTGCTCCAAACTGGTCTACAACTTCCAGTGGATCAATACCATTTCCAAGAGATTTGCTCATCTTTCTTCCTTCCGCATCTCTAACCAAGCCATGAATAAATACATATTTAAATGGTGACTCACCTGTCATTTCAATAGCAGAAAACACCATACGAACTACCCAGAAGAATATAATATCATAGCCTGTAACCAATACATCCGTAGGATAGAAGTATTTTAAGTCTTCTGTATTATTAGGCCATCCCAAAGTTGAAAAAGGCCAGAGTCCTGAAGAGAACCATGTGTCAAGTACATCCTCGTCTTGTTTTATGTTTGTGCTGCCGCATTTAGAACATTTGTCAGGTGCTGTTTTCGATACCATAAGCTCGCCGCATTCCTGACAGTAATAAGCAGGAATTCTGTGTCCCCACCAAAGCTGTCTTGATATGCACCAGTCTCTTATATTTTCAAGCCAATGGGTATATATTTTTGTAAAGCGTTCAGGAACTAATTCTACTTCCTTGTTTTCCCCTGCTTTAAGAGCCGGTTCAGCAAGAGGCTTCATTTTAACGAACCATTGGTCTGATACTCTCGGTTCAACTATGTTGTGGCATCTGTAGCAAGTTCCTACATTATGGTCTGTGTTTTCTATTTTTACAATAAATCCGTTTTCTTCAAGTTCCCTAACAAATTCTTTTCTGCAGTCGAATCGGTCCATACCGTTGTACTTTCCTGCTTCTTCATTCATTGTTCCGTCTTCATTCATGCAGTTAATTTGCTCTAAATTGTGACGAAGACCTATTTCAAAGTCGTTAGGATCGTGGCAAGGAGTTATCTTAAGGGCTCCTGTTCCCTTTGTAATATCCGGATATTCATCAGCGATTATAGGGATTTCTCTTCCTACCAACGGTACAATAACTTTCTTGCCTATTAAATGTTTATATCTTTCATCGTCAGGATGCGCAGCTATGGCAACATCACCGAATATTGTCTCCGGTCTTGTTGTTGCTACTGTAAAGTATTCATCAGGATTTTCAACATAAGGATATTTTACGTAATAGTACTTGCCCGGAGTATCCTCATGTTCAACCTCTGCATCGGACAATGTTGTTTGACAGTCAGGACACCAGTTGATTATTCTGTTTCCTTTATAAATAAGTCCCTTCTCGTAAAGCTTTATAAAAAACTCAACTACAGCTTCATTGCAGCCTTCATCCATGGTAAATCTTTCTCTTGACCAGTCGCATGAATTTCCAAGCTTCTTAACTTGCTGAACAATTCTTCCGCCGTATTCTTCCTTCCATTTCCATGCACGTTTTAAAAATTCATCTCTTCCTATATCTTCCTTTGTTTTACCTTCATCTTTCTTAAGCCTTTCAACAACCTTAACTTCAGTTGCAATACTTGCGTGATCAGAACCGGGAAGCCACAGCGCCTCATAGCCCTGCATCCTCTTCCATCTTATCAAAACATCCTGCAGAGTCATATCTAAGGCATGCCCCATGTGAAGCTGCCCTGTTATGTTTGGAGGAGGCATCACAATTGTGAATGGCTTCTTATCCTTATTTACTTCTGCTCTAAAACAATTTTCTTCCATCCAAATATCATAAATCTTATCTTCAAATTCTTTTGGATTGTACTTGCTTGGTATATTAGTACTCATATTTTTATATTCCTTTCATTATTTTTTAACTTCTGGGGGACCTTCTAGGGGACGGACCTTTTTGGGACCGGGAACCGGGGCTCGCTTCCGCTCACATAAATTGGTAACTCGTTGCGGTTGGGCATACAAAAAACGGGTTTTCTCCCTTCAAAAGGACGAGAAAACCCGCGGTACCACCTAATTTCCATTACGGCTCTTATATTAATAACGGTCCGACCGTTTAATCTTACTGTTAATTCAGATTAAATGCTCCAAAGCTACCTTCGATACACATTTACCTATGAAACCTTTCAACCTTTGGATTTCACTCTCTGTAAAGTTTATGTACTTACTCTTCTTTTTCATCGCAAAATATTTAATTACCTATCATGATATTAAAAATTTATTCGTTTGTCAATGATTATTTAAAGATATTGCGTACAGTATTGAAAAAATTTAACATATTTACATACAATTCTTCATTTGACATTACAAAGAAATTATAATATACTTTAGTAAATTAAACATCTTTCGATATTGGTGCACAACGTGATAATAGGGAATTAGGTTAAAATCCTAAACAGTCCTGCTGCCGTAATGAGAGAGCAGTTTTTGTGATTATGAAACCACTGGAAATTTCCGGGAAGGTTAAAAACTCGCTATGACCTCAAAGTCGGAAAACCTGCCAATATTATTTGCGTAAATGCCGCAAATGCTATGCATTCCAGGAAGAAAGGCGATAGCTATGTGTAACAATTGGACAATTCATTCCAAATAGTTTGTGGTAATTTACGTTCCTATAAATCGGAACGTTTTTTTATGTAATAACCTCAATGCATTGATGTTTATACTTTAAATCGGAGGATAATATGAAAAAGAAAATCTTTTTAGTTATGCTAATCTTAACCGTTATTGCATTGCTAACTGCTTGCACTCAAAGTCAAGCGCCTGAACAACCAAATGAAACATCTGAAGATAAACTGTCTACGTTGCCAACAACAGACAGAGCAGGAAATGAAATAACCGTTCCAAAAGAAATCAAAAAAATAATTTCAATGTCTCCTTCAAACACCGAAATACTGATTGATTTAGGTTTTGGAGACAAAATTATTGCAGCTGACACATATTCTGCAGATATACCGGGTTTGCCTGAAAACATTCAATTTTTTGACATGATGACTCCAGATGTAGAAAAACTTATTGCACTAGAGCCAGATGTTATTTATGCAACAGGAATGAGCATGAAAGACGGAAATGATCCCTACAAGCCTGTAAAGAACATGGGTATTTGTTTAGCATACATCCCATCAAGTGACAGTATTGAAGGTATTTATGAAGATATTTTATTTATTGCAGAATCACTGAATGTTACGGACAAAGGTTATGAACTTATATCCGACATGGAAACAAAAATAGCTGAAATTAAAGAAATTGGTTTAACAATTAAAGAAAAGAAAACAGTTTACTTTGAAATAGCAGGAGCACCTGAATTGTACAGTTTTGGAAAAGGTGTGTTCTTAAATGAAATGATAGAAATAATAGGTGCAGAAAATTTATTATCTAATGAAGAAAAATGGATATCAGTAACAGATGAAGCAATTGTTGCAGCCAATCCAGATATAATACTAACAAATGTAGACTACATTGAAAATGCTGTAGATGAAATTAAATCCCGAGCAGGATGGGAAAATGTAACAGCCATTAAAAACAATGATGTTTACTACATTGACAAGGATGCAAGCTCTCTTTCAAACCATAATATAGTAAAAGCATTGCAACAAATGGCTGAGGCTGTTTATCCAGAAATATATTTAAAATGAAAATCAAGTTTAAAATAATTATATCAATAATAATATGTATTATAGTATTACTGATTGGTGTAGGACTTGGAAGTATTTATGTGCCTGCCAGCCATATATTGAACATCATTTCAAACAAACTATTTAATATACCGTTAGCACAAGATATTCCTAATGTCTCTGTATCTATAATGTGGAACTTAAGACTTCCACGAACAATATTAGCATTTTTGGTAGGAGGAGCACTTGCTGTCAGCGGCACGGTAATGCAGTCAGTTCTAAAAAATCCACTTGCCTCATCATATACTCTTGGTGTCTCTTCGGGTGCATCATTAGGTGCTGCATTTGTAATTGTAACAGGTTTTAACATACCATTTTTAGGAATGTTCACATTGCCTGCTGTTGGATTATTTTTTGGACTTTTAACAGTTTTTTCAGCCGTTAAATTTGCTTCTCAAATGGATAAAAATTTAGAAAACAACACAATTATTTTAGTTGGTATGGTATTTTCATTATTTGTCAATGCTATTCTTACGCTTTTAACTTCCATGTCAAAAGAACATTTGACACAGCTCACATTCTGGCAGATGGGAAGTTTCGCACTAAAAGATTGGTCAAATGTAATAGTTTTATTTCCTATTGTTATAATAGGAGTAATAGTCATCAGAAATTATTCGAAAGAACTTGATATAATGACATTTGGTGAAGAACAGGCATTTACAATTGGAGTTGATGTGCAAAAAGTAAAATGGCTTCTGCTGGGTTTATCTGCAGCGCTAACAGGAAGTGCTATTTCATTTGTAGGTGTAGTTGGTTTTATAGATTTGATTGCTCCACATGTTGTAAGAAAAGTTTTCGGTTCTTCTCATAAAATTGTAATTCCTATGTCAATGATATTTGGAGGAGCTTTTATGGTTATATGCGACTTAGTAGCACGAACAATAGTTTCACCTTCGGAATTGCCTGTAGGGACAATTACGGCATTAGTAGGTGCACCGTTTTTTGCCTATGTATATTTCTCTAAAAGAAAGGAGTTATAAATGCTAACTTTAAATAATGTATCTGCAGGATATGAAGGTCATGATGTGATATCAAATATTTCTCTGAGTGTTGCTAAAGGTGAAAACTTATGTGTTTTAGGACCGAACGGCTGTGGAAAAACAACGTTGATTAAAACTATATCAGGGCTTATTCCTCATAGTGGAACCATTATAATCAACGGAATTAATCTTGATAGTATGAATAGAACAGAAGTTGCTAAAAATATCGCAGTCATGAGTCAAATATCTACAATTTATTTTTCATATACTGTTTATGAAACTGTTCTCCTTGGAAGATATTTGCATATGAAAGGTAACGCATTTAAGGAGCCTTCTTTAAAAGACAGAGAATATGCTGATAAGTGTTTAAAAGCCGTTGGATTGTTTAATTGTAAGAATAAACAAATAAACACTTTGTCAGGAGGTCAACTACAAAGAGTTTATTTAGCAAGAACATTAGCTCAGGAACCAAACATAATATTGCTGGATGAGCCTACTAACCATCTGGATTTAAAGCATCAAACTGAATTAATTGACTTTCTTAAAGATTGGTCGAAAATAGAGAATCATACAGTAATCGGAGTATTTCACGATTTAAACCTGGCAATAAATCTAGCAGACAATATTTTGTTATTGGATAATGGTAAAATTGCTTCTTATGGCAAAACAAATGATGTTATTTCTTCTAAGCTGTTGAATGAAGTATATGAAATGGATATAGCCAATTACATGTTAAACTCATTGAAACAATGGGAATGTATACAGGAAGAACCACGCAAAACAAAACTTCGTAAAATTAAATAAAAAGAAAAACGCATGCTATTTTGTAAAAAATATATGCGTTTTAGTTTTTTAGCTTTTAGTCTATTTTAATATTAGTTAATATTATTTTATCCTTTTTAATACTTCGCATAGAAAATCAAAGACTCTTTCTGTGGAAGAAATGCTTAAACGTTCACTAGTTGTATGAACATCATACATGCTGGGTCCCATTGAAATCATATCTATGTCCCCTATTTTTTCCTTTAAAAAGCCACATTCTAATCCTGCGTGGATTGCTTCAACTTTTGCTTCTTTCCCATATTTTTCTTTATAAACTTCTAACATTAAATCTCTAATTGGTGAATCTTTTTTATATTGCCATTCTGGATAATCAGCATGCAATTCCATAGTTGCCCCTGTTAAGTTACAAATAACTTCAATTCTTTTAATAATTTCATTTTTACGACTTTTTACTGAACTTCTAATAGCATTGTTAAAGATAATTGCATCATCTTTAGTTTCCAAAACACCAATATTATTTGAACTTTCCACTAAACCCTCTATATCGTTGCTCATAGTCTGCACTCCAAATGGAATCAAGCGTAAAATAGAAATTAACTTTTCTTTAGTATCTGTGCTGAATACTTTGAAATTATTGTTTGTGCTCTTTAATTCTATAAAAACATTTGGGTCAGCACTGCTATATTCATTTCTAAAAATCCCTTGTATCTCACCAATAACTTTTTGCAGCTTGCTTAGCTCCTTATCTTGTACAGATATAACTACATTGGCTTTTTGAGGTATTGCATTCATTTTATTTCCGCCCTGTATAGAAGCAATATCAAATTCTAATGTTTCATCTAAAATTTGAAGAAGTCTCCCTAACAATTTTATAGCATTTGCTCTGTTTTTATTTATTTCAGATCCTGAATGTCCCCCAAGCAAACCTCCAATATTTATTTCATAAAATGTACTGTTCTTCGAAGCATCCTTACTTTTCACAGGAAGAGCAACAATATCATTTACACCACCAGCACAAGAAGCCCAGAAAACTCCTTCTTCTTCTGAATCCAAATTAATTAGTATGTCACCAGATACATGTTCTGGATTTAAACCTACCACTCCATCCATCCCTGTTTCTTCTGATACTGTAAATAATGCTGTTAATGGCGGATGTGCTATATTATTAGATTCTAATATAGACATTATCATGGCTACAGCGATACCATTATCAGCACCTAAAGTAGTCCCTTTAGTCTTTATCATATCCCCTTCTACTATAAGAGGTATCGGATCCTTTTCAAAATCAAAATCAACACCTTCTTCTTTTACCATAACCATGTCCATATGACCTTGAAGAATTACCCTTTTACCATTTTCATATCCAGGAGTTGCATTCTTATTAATAATAACATTTAATATTTTATCTTGAATAACTTCCAGATTATTTTTTCTTGAAAATTGAACCAAAAAATCACTTATTTGTTGCTCATTTCCTGATCCTCTAGGAATTTGTGTCAGTGCCTCAAAATTTCTAAACACTGACTCAGGTTTCAAATTTTCTAATACATTTTCCATAAAGCACCCCCATTAATATACAGTTTTCTCTAAAGTTATAAACTTATTTTGCCTTAAGATGGTCATAAAGGTTGTAAGTCTTTCATATATTGGTTCAGCATTTTCTCCAAATTGATTCTTTAATAAAACCCCAATTTCTTGTACATTATTTTGTCCATCTATGTTTTTAAAAACAAAACTTCCAAAGAAATCTAAATCTACTTTGTAATCTTTTGGAGTTTTTTTAAAAACTCTAACTATCTTATTAAGCAATCCGTTTCTTGGAATTATTACTTGTATTTTTCCATCTTGATCTTCAATCCATTGGTATTTATCAACCTTTTTTGGTGTTAATTCTAAAAAGTTATCATGTTTTTTTATTTTTTTACTCATACTTCACCTCATTGTTACAAATAGAAATAAGAGGAAAATACATTCCCTCTTATTATTGCATTATTTTGCTTTATTTAATAAAGATTTTCTTATAAGTGAAAAAGTCAATAAACCAAATAATACAATTGAACCTATTGCTCCAAGGTCAATTCCTAGATTTAAATTCAATCCGACAACTGTAAAGACAGCTAATAAAATTCCTATAAGACCTTCACCAGCAATTAATCCTGAGCTATATAATATTCCAGTATCTATTTTTAACTGAATATTATTAGCTTCTACGTCCTTAGCTTTATTTAATTTCTTATCGATAACTCCTCTAACAATTCCACCTACCATAATACCAACGCTTAGATGTATAGGGAGGTATAATCCAATTGCAACAGGAAGTACAGGAAGTCCTAATATTTGTATACCGATACCTAAAGAAGCTCCTATGAATATTAATGTCCAAGGAAGATTTCCACCCATAACACCTTCAACAACTACTTTCATAAGAGTTGCTTGTGGTGCTGGTAACTCAGCAGAACCAAATTCCCAAGCAGCGTTTAACAAGTTTAAAACTCCTCCAATTGCTAATGCCGCAACTAGCGCACCAATAATTTCACCATATTGTTGATATTTTGGAGTAGCCCCGACGATATAACCAGTTTTTAAATCTTGAGAAGCATCTCCTGCAATAGCTGCAATAATAGCTACAATCGCTCCTACAGTTAAACTTGCAATCATACCTGATTGTCCTACATTTCCAGAAACTTTAAAAATAAAAGCTGTAATTATAAGTGTCGCAATAGTCATTCCAGATACAGGGTTATTAGAACTTCCTATTAATCCTACAATTCTTGATGAAACAGCAGCAAATAGAAATCCAAACAATGCTACTGTAACAGCCCCAATAAATCCAACAGGAATTACCGGAAGAACTGCCATAATTACTACGACTAATACAACTCCTATAATTATAACCTTCATTGACATATCTTGATCAGTTCTAAGAATTTGACTTGAGCTGCCACCATTTGAATAGTTCTTTATAACATCTTTAAAAGTTCTTGCAATAAGAGGTAAAGATGTAACTAAACTAAATATACCTCCAAAAGTAACTGCTCCAGCTCCAATATATTTTATATAATTACTCCACAATCCCCAATGATCCAATGTTTGGATAGGATCAGTAGCTGGTGCTAATATAATCGGTGCAAGGCTTCCTAAATTACTAATGAGCGGTATTAATACAAACCATCCAAATACTGCACCACCTAACATATAAGCAGCAATTTTAGGTCCTATTATAAATCCAACACCTAATAAAGATGGTAAGACATCAACGCCTATAGCCGCACCGCTGTATCCAGGTATTGTTGTTTCAATTTCATTAGGGAAAAGCTTTAATCCTTCACTTAAAAATTTATAAATTGAACCTAAAACTAAACCAGAAAAAACAGTCTTTGTTTTTTCTCCACCTTCTTCACCTGCTAGCAAAACTTCTGCGCAGGCAGTACCTTCAGGATATGGTAATATACCATGTTCCTCAACAATTAAAGCTTTTCTAAGTGGTACCATAAACAATACCCCTAAGGTACCTCCAATCATTGCAATTATAGCAATCATTAATAAGTTTGGTGCTTCAGTTCCCCACTCAGTAGACCACATATATAGTGCAGGTAAAGTGAATATAGCTCCAGCTGCTACTGATTCACCAGCAGAGCCAATAGTTTGTACTAAGTTGTTTTCTAGAATTGAATCTCTTTTAAGAACTCCTCTTATAATACCCATAGAAATTACTGCAGCAGGTATAGATGCACTAATAGTCATACCTACTTTAAGACCTAAATAAGCATTTGCTGCTCCAAATATTACAGAAAGCAAAATACCCACCAATAAGGATGTTTTAGTAAATTCAGGCAATATCTTATCCGCAGGTATAAATGGTTTAAAATTTTGAACTTCTTTAACTTTTTCCATTTTACACTTCTCTCCTTTTGTTAATAGTTAATTTGTAAATTACAATTTAAAATTTTGTCCATAAAACCTGTTCTAATTATTTATCTAATTTTAATATTCACTCTTACATTGAGTTATCGTTTGCCAATTATTTAAAATATAATTACGTATAATAATGCTAAAATTATTAATTCAAAAGCATCCATTCTAACTATTGATTAAGTTTTATATAAAGCTATTTTAAATATTTACATTAATTATTTACTTTAGATTAAATAATGAAAACCTGTTTTAATTTCTAATTATTGTACTGTTTATCCCCCCTTAGAAGCATATTTTTTAATGAGTTGTCTATACTGTTGTTTTTATAATGACAACATTTGCAAACCTTTGTATATTAAATACGCATAAAGTTTAGCACAAAATCGTTACAATGTCAACAAAATAGCCCAAATACATATTTATTGTTACTTTTAATTCTTTAAACATATGAAATTATTATTTACTTAAATTCCACCTGAATATACTGTTCTCCAAACATCCGCAAAAACCAATGATTGTTTTAATTATAATTACATATTTTATATTAGAAGCTCTAAGTTGTTGTGTATAAATAAACGCACTCATAGTAATATAAAAAATCAATCAAGTAATATTAACAGGTTTACTTGAAAGTGGAATTAGACTTTTACAGTAAATTTTGCAACTATTTTTGAAACAATAATCACACCAAAAAACGCATCTATTTTGTAAAAAATACATGCGTTTTTATTTTTTAGTTTTTAGTCTATTTTAACTTTAGACATAATATAGTTATTTATTTAAGTTAATATGCTTCTACTATTACTCGTTTATAATATTGTGAGCAATATCTGCTCTGGACACATATTAAATATAAGTCACTACTTGCAACCATGTATGTTTGAAATATAGTATCTTACGCATTGTAACTAATTTATATTAAATCAGTTTATCTACTTCTTCTGATGCCTTTTTAGTTATAGCATCATATCTTCCTGTTGATGCCTCCAGTGCAGCATCAAATACTTCGGGAAGTTTTTCTTTAAATACTTTGACTCCCTCGTATGTTATGCCTCCCTTTGTAGAAACTCTATTAATAGTTTCTTCAAAACCTAAATTTTTTTCAAGAAGGAATCTTGATGCTCCAAGCAATGATACCAGCAACATGTGCTCAAGATTATCATAAGATACATTTTTACTGCGTTTTGAAGCTGACTTTACAAATTCAAGCATAATTTCTGCAAAAAAACCCGGAAAACTTGCTGTAAGATTTTGACTTAAATTTATATCCTCTTCCCCCAATACTTTTACTTCACTGAAACTGTTTATAAGACCTTCAAAAAACATTTTTTCATCTTCTTTAACAATATCATTGTGATAAGTAATTGTAATACCGCCGTTAACCATTGATATTATTGTAGGCATGAATATACTGATACTTCCTTTGTGAAATTTGCTTATATCTTTATGAACTACCATCGATGTTGATATCATTAAATACGTTTCATCATTTAAATATGTCTTAATTTCATTCAAGACATTTGGCAAATTAAGAGGCTCTACACAAATCATGATATTTTTGCAGCATTTTGCTAATTCTTCATTGCTTTCGCATATATTTATTGATGGATATTTTTTTTCTAAATTTTCTAGTTTCTCTTTAGAACGATTTGCAACATAAATATTTTTTTGTTCCAATAAATTAAGTTCAATAAATTTGTTCAGCAACATTGATCCAATATTTCCAATTCCTATAATACCTAGTTCCTTTTTCATAACTTCCTCCTGATAATTATTTCGCAGTCTCCAACACAAATTTATTTGCTCCCTTTGGTCGCATAAATTTGGTGATCATTGCGTTTGACCTACCATCCATTTTAACAAAAAATCGCCTCTGAAAAAGAGGCGAAAAATTCGCGGTACCACTCTAATTACTGCAAATACAACTAACATGCAGCATCTCATTAAAATAACGGTTTTTGCCGTTTGGGTTTCAACCCCCAAATGCTCAGAGACGGGTTCAATACACAGTGGGCTAAAAGCTTCTCACCATCAGCTTTCTCTCTGAATACCTTGTGAATTTACTTATTCTCTTCTTAGCAATTATATTAAAAGGATAATATAACAGTTCAACACCTTTGTCAATAAAATTTTTAATATTTTCATAATAATCTCTATTTATATGCACAAATATTGTTAACAGAACTAAATATGGATATAATATTTTTGATTGTATTACATATAGGAGGTACATATGAAAAATTTACTTGCAGTTATATTAATTTCTGCATTGCTTATAGCAGCATGTGAGAATGAAATTACAACTGAACCTGAGAATAATGTTCCTGAAACACCGACTCCAAAAATAGAAGACTATTATCCTTTTACTGAAAATACAAAGTGTATCTTTGAAGGTGAAAAAAATGAATTTGCATACTTCACAACGTATATAGATTATGTTAATAATAACCGAATTCAAACAAGAACAGACAATGGCGGAACTCAAATAGTAAAAGTAATGGAAATTAAAGAAGGACAGTTAATTCAACTTTTTTCAAGAGGAGAAACATATTTTAGAGAAAATTTTACTGATAATAAATTTGAGGGAGGTAAAATATTGCTGAAAGAACCTTTAAAAGAGGGCAACAGTTGGTCTGCTGATGAAAATTCAACATCAACTATTACAAGTGTTTCAAAAGAAGTGGTTACAAAAAAAGGAAATTTTGATGCAATTGAAGTTACAACTAAAGGAAAACAAGGAAAAACTGTAGATTACTACGTGAAAGACATGGGTCTTGTTAAAACTGTAAATTACGGGGAGGGTTATGAAGTGTCTTCAACATTGTCAAGTATCGAAAAAAATCAACCATTCATTCAGTCTATTACATTGTATTATCCAAACGTAGATGGAGTAACATTAAATACTATTGATGTTCAAATTTCATTTAACACCAATGATGAACCAGAAGATATAATAGAAAAAAATATAAAAGATTTATCTATTTTTGAAGTTTTAAGCACTGCAACAAAAATAAATAATCTTAATTATAATGAGGAAGATAACAGTGTACATGTTGACTTATCAAAGGAATTTGTTACAGATATGAATGCAGGAGCCAGCTTTGAAGCAATGATACTTCAAAGCATAACTAACACACTGGGCGCATATTACGGTGTTCAGAATGTTTATATTACTATTGATGACGGCCCATATGAATCAGGCCACATAATAATTGAAAAAGGCGAACCTTACAAGGTAGATTTAAAAAATGTCAAACCAGTTGAATAATTTAGAAAAAAGGTAATCAAGTAGGAGCTAAATAATTAATTTAGCTCCTACAACACCACCATACTGGTATTTTTGTTATTTATACTCTGATATTTTTCACAAAATATAGTGACTTTTACTTAAGCATCTGGTTATTGTGAAAAAAGTCTTTCCATGGATCATTTCCTTTAATTCTCAAAAGCGCATCTGCCATACTGATGCCGTCCGGTGCCACTGTGTCAAGTTCATCCCAAGCTATGGGCATGGACACCCTGCCGCCTTTTCTCGCTCTGAGAGAATATGGGGCAATACTTGTAGCTCCCCTGCCGTTTCGAATCCAGTCAATGAATATCTTGTCTGTACGTTTTGCCTTTCTGACATTGCTTGTGTATCGTTCAGGCCACTTCTTTTCCATAACTTCAGCAACGCCCCTTGCAAAATCGTGAAATACATTCCAGTCTACAGAAGGTTTTAATGGGACGACCACATGGTAGCCCTTGCCGCCGCTTGTCTTTAGATATGAATTAAGCGAGAGTTCAGTAAGAATGCCTCTTATATCCTTCACACCCTGGCGTACCCTGCTCAGTTCCATTCCTTCATCCGGATCCAGATCAAATACCATCACATCCGGTTTTTCAAGCTCATCAATACGGCTTCCCCAAGTATGAAATTCCAATGTACCCATTTGTACTTCGGATATGAGTCCAGTTGTGTTCTCAATATAAAAGTAATCTTCAGTTTCTCCGCTGCCCGTAGAAATAGGTACTGTAATAATTCCTTTGCTTCCCGGACCAGGATGCTTCTTGTAAAAACATGTTTGCGACACTCCCTTAGGGCAGCGAACAATGCTGAGAATCCTGTGTCTCACAAACGGCAGCATGCGCTCTGAAACCTGTGAGTAGTAACGAACCACATCTGCTTTTGTAATTTCAGTGTCTTCAAATATCACCTTGTCAGGATTTGTAATCTTTATTCCTTCAATAACTATGCTGTTTGTTTCCATAGTCTTCTCTACAACTTCGGATGACTGGAGTTGTGTCTCATCCTCCTCATTTTCCCTTTTTATTTCCTCAGGATTTTTGTCTGCCCGTAACCCTTTGAAACTTGCATGTCTTAACAGATTATCTTTTGTCCACTCGGCAAATTTAATTTCCGCCACCAGTCCAGGTTCAAGCCATGTAATTTTTTCATCACTTCTGGATTTAGGTGCAATTTTGAAAGGTGAATCGTCCTTCTTTAATTTCATGAATTTTTCCTCAAGCATTTTCATGTCCGTCTCGCTTATACCGATTCCTGCACGACCTACAAAAAAAAGGTCCCCGTCCTTATATACTCCAAGGAGAAGCGAACTTACTCCATTGGCTTTTTTATCTGAAAGAGTATATCCTCCGATGACAAATTCCTGCCTCCTATCACATTTAAGTTTAATCCAGTCACCATTTCTTGTTCCGCTGTATATAGAATCAACTTTTTTGCCTACTATGCCTTCCATGTTTGCTTCACATGCAACAGCAAAGCTTTCCTTTCCGTTTCCTCTTACATAACGGCTGTAGTAGAGATTTTTTGGTGCATCCTTCATCAAGATTCCAAGCTTTTCTTTTCTGTCAATCAAAGTGTTTCCCCGAATATCCTCCCCATCGATAGCAAGAAGATCAAAAATTATATATGTAAGACTTTGTGCTTTATGATTTTTCAAATAGTTCTGCAAAGCCTGAAAATCAGTCTTGCCTAACTCGTCGGTGATTACTGCTTCACCATCAAGGACCATTGCTCTTCCAGCAGCCAACTCAATCAGAGATGAGGCAATGTCATAAAAACGCTTTGTATAATCATTGCCGTTTCTTGTTATCAGCCGAACATTGTTGCCTTCCACAAATGCCATAATCCTATAACCGTCGTACTTCAGCTCATAAAGCCAATCCTCACCCTCGGGAACTGTCTTCATTAATTTGGCAAGCTGAACATCAGCTGTGTTGAATGGATTTCGTGTGACTTTTTCATCCTGCCCTGCTTCAATTTCAGTCATGGTACGTCCTGTCCTGATACTTGTAATAAATTCGGATATGCCGTCGTCAGTTTTGACATACTCATCTTTCTCCTTAAGGAAAAGCCAATTATCCTTAGTTTCGCTTATCTTTGCTTTTAACTTTACTAAAGCCCACTTTCCCTTAAGCCGTCTCCCTTTCAGAACAAGCTTCATCATCCCGTCACTTAGATTTTCTTCAACATTACCTTGGGGTTCCCAGAACCCTTCATCCCAGAGCATGACCACTCCGCCACCGTATTCGCCTTTTGGAATAGTTCCCTCGAAGTTCCTGTATTCCAGCGGGTGGTTCTCCACCTGCACAGCAAGCCTCTTGTCATGTGTATCATAAGAAGGGCCCTTAGGTACTGCCCAGCTCAAAAGAACGCCATTCCATTCCAGACGCAAATCATAGTGTTCTCTTAGGGCCATATGGTGCTGAACCACAAATCTTAAGCCTTCTTCTGAATTTTCTTTTTTTCCCTCCGGTTCCAAGGTTTTTTTAAAATTTCGTTTTTCGTTATACTCGTTTAGCTGCACAGTCATAAAATTGCGCCGATTCCTTGTCTTTTTTAGCCTTTTCTACGCTAGCCTTAAGTGCGTCCATAAGGTCGATGACTTTGCCAGTATTTCCGGACTTTGGAGCAACAATTTCTTTTCCGGAAATTTTTGTCTCTATTAGAGAACGGAGTCTCGCCTGGTATTCATCTGTATACTTGTCTGGATCAAATGGCGTATCCATTGAATTAATAAGCATCCTTGCCATATTAAGTTCCTGTTCTGATACGTCAGGCTTAGTGTACGGTTTTTGAAGTTCTTTGATGTCGTCAGCATAAAACATTGTGGAAACGAGGATACCGTCCTCCCTTGGGATAATTGCCATAAGTGTGTCCTTCGTGCCCATTACGGTTTTACCGATAGCTATCTTTTGTTCAGCCATCAATGCAGAACGGAGCAGCTCAAAAGCCTTTTCACCACCTGCCTCTGGTGCTGCCTGATAGGTTTTGTCATAGTAGACAGGAGAAATCTGGTCCAATTGGGCGAAGTGCAAAATCTGAATAGATTTTTCTTTTTCTGTCTTTATTTTTTCAATTTCTTCGTCTGTGATAACCACATACTTGTCCTCATCATACTCAAATCCCTTTACAATGTCTTTTGTATTTATTTCCTTGCCGCAATGAGCACAAATCTTCTTGTATCGGATGCGGCTGTTATCTTCCTTGTGAAGCTGATTGAAATGTATGTCATTATCCTGTGTGGTTGTGAACATTGCAATGGGGATTGCAACCATACCGAAAGTTATGACAGATTTACGTGATATCATAGTAGAACACCTCCAAGGACATTATTTCCAATTAAATCATTAGTATTCTGTTTACAGTTAAATGTTTGTAATGTTATCATGAGCACATAAATCAAAAATTCCCTCAAATGTCATAGGGAACGGTTCTCTCTAGAAACCGTCCCCTATGACATTGTATATTTACATCTTCAATTCTCGCAATAATTGACTTTCTAAAGATATCTTCTTGATACTTTTTATCTTCTGAATTGCATCTTCATCTCTTTTTATATTGCATATTCATTTAAGCAGATTATTCTGCCTTTTTTAACTTCCATTGCCGGAATACCCACTACTGTGGAATTCGGACTCGTATTATCTAATACAACTGCATTGGCTCCAACTTTTGTACCTGAAGCTATATAAATATTTCCAAGTATTTTTGCCGAACTTCCTATAGTAACATTGTCTCCAACAGTGGGGTGTCTCTTTCCTTTTTCATTGCCTGTTCCACCCAATGTTGCTCCATGAAACATTGTTACATTATTTCCAAGTACTGCAGTTTCACC
>NZ_JAWQJF010000109.1:0-40768 GCF_033447055.1 Sedimentibacter sp. | reverse complement strand
TCCGTTTTCTCTTGTTTTAAAAGTTTCCTGCATTGCAAGATTTGTAAAATATGCAAGTATGCAAATACAAGTAAAAGTTACAATAATTTGAAAGCAAAGGCCAACTATTTCTGTACTCTCAAAGAAAAAACCAGGTATATTTACAAATTTCATAATAGATATAAAGGGCCATACCATATTGACAGCTTCTTTCATTCCAAACTTTACGATAATTAGTAAATAACATGCAACATAAATAATTGTGCTGATCATAATAAATCTTTTATTTATCATTATGTTTTTTTCTTTTATTGATACCTTGCTATTTGAAAACAATAGTACTGATGAACCGAAGAATCCAAGAAGTGCAATTGGAACTGATTTTACTACACCTTGCACATCAGCTGGATAAATGGGAAATATATTTGTGTAATCTGCATAATACGTAGAAAAAATTATTATCAGCAAATAAGGTATCAGTGCTACTATAACAGCTATATTGGTAATGTTGGCTATTGACTGTATTCCTTTTTTGGCAGCATATCCAGCTATCAAAAGAATTACAATAATAATTGTGCTTATGGGCGTTCTAAAAAGCATCATAAGTTTAATCTGTTCAGCAAAATCCTTCATGAGCAGGCTGTTTGATAATAAAAACATCAGTATGTAGTACAATCCAATAAATTTTGAAATTGCTTTTGGAAATAATTTGTTGGAAATGGTTATTATTGTATCTTCATTGTATTTTGTCATCACTTTATTTATTGGCTTCAAAACCAAGTACAAAAGTAATGCAGCTATTGCAATTGAAATCCATCCAACAGGTCCATCAATTTCAGACAATATTATTGGCATGAGCATTGATTGAAAAGCAAATGAAATCAATATTAAAATCGATATATTTTGATATGGGGTAATATCCTGATTAAACATTTATTTTCCTTTCTCTTTTTCTATTTGTAAATATCTGGGCTTATGAACCATATCTTTGATTTTTGGTCTTACGATTGTATCCTTTAAATCTTTTCTGCTTTCAATGAAATTTGAAAATGGCGTCATATATGGTACGCCGCAGCTTTTTAATGTGCAAAGATGAATTATTAAAATACATAATCCAATTGATATGCCAAACAATCCAAAAGTAGCAGCAAGTATGATAAATGCAAATCTTATCATTCTTAAAGATGCGCTGAAATTATAGCTTGGAATAGTAAAGGAAGCTATAGCCGTTAAAGCTACAATAATTACAGCTAAGGGCGTAATCAACCCTGCTTCAACTGATGACTGTCCTATTACCAAGCCTCCTACAAGCCCTATAGTTGAACCAACAGGACTTGTAATTCTAAGTGAAGCTTCCCTTACAAGCTCTATAACAAGTTCCATGAGAAGCGCCTCAAAATAAGGAGGAAAAGGAACATTTGCTCTGGAGGCGGCAACATAAAGGGCAAGCTGGGTAGGCAGCATATTAGGATGAAACTGAGTAACCGCTACATACAAAGCAGGAAGAAGCATTACAATAGGCAACGCCAAATATCTTATCAATCGTGTGACGCAGGATGGCAACCATCTTTCATAATAATCCTCCGAGGATTGCATAAAGGAAACAAAAATTGCAGGGGCAATCAGAACTGATGGTGTATTGTCAACTGTTATTACAACTCTGCCTTCTAACAACGCTGATGCCGCTGCATCTGGCCTTTCTGTGTTTTCAATTTGAGGAAAAAGCGAATAACTATCGTCTTCTATCATTTCTTCGATGTACGAACTTTCTAAAATAGCTTCAATATCAATGTTTTTTATTCTTTTTTCCACTGTATCCAATACTGTTTTATTTACTAAATCTTCTATATATAATATTGCAATGTCTGTTTTTGATCTGCTCCCTACCTGGGTATATTTAACCTTAAGTTTTGGATCTCTAATTCTCCTTCTTATAAGTGTGATGTTGACTTTCATTGTTTCATTAAAACCATCTCTCGCACCTCTGATAAGTGTTTCTGCGGATGGTTCTTGAATGCCTCTCATTGGCCATCCTCTTGAAGCAAGCATTATTCCCTTTGAACAAGTATCTAAAAGAAGCACCGTTTCACCTGAAAGTATTTTGTCAACGCACTCTTCAATAGTCATAAGAGATTGCACTTCTGAAATTGCTATGCTCGTTTTTATTATTGCATTTTGCAGCTCGCTGTCAGGACTGTTTTCAAGCTTTTCTAAATCTAGGTTCAATAAAAGCTTCTCAATTGCATATTCGCTTATTGCTTCTTTTGTGGTCATTCCATCCACGTAAACAATAAGCATTTTTAACTTATGGTTTTGACCGCCCTCCAATTTTCTGAAAACTATATCATTTGCATTTTCAAATACTTCTCTTAATGCTGATTCATTTTTGCTTATGTCAGTTTCAATTTTTCTTTGTATTTTTTGTTTATTTTCACTCATTTCATCACCTATATATATATTGCCACTACAGCAGCAAGAGCAAGTATCCCGTATAATACCCCAGTAGTCTTAACTATTTTATAATCTATGTGATAATTGTTGCGCTTAAGCTCCTTGCTGGTATTAAAAATTAAAATATAACTTATAACTAAAAAAATTATTATTATATCATTGTTTATTATGTGCTTTAAATCATTTATAAAATACATAACCCCTCCTATGCTTGTAACACACTATTAGTAATATTTGCATTTTTAGGTTTTTTATTCATTATAAAAAAAATAACCGCTTGCGCGGTCATAAAAGTTAATTATTTAAATTATATTTTTGTTTTTTCCTTACTAATGTTGATATGTCTATCCCCAGTCTTCCTGCTGCTTCTTTCAAATTCTTTGAAACAGCTAATGTTGTTTCAATTATCTCTTTTTCATAATCATCTATTTTGTCTTTTAATGTTTTATTGTCGATTAAAAATATATTGTTGTTTGCTGCATCGCTACCTGTCTCATAAAGCATTAAATTCTCTGTGAATAAATTTGTATCAATGAAAGCTTCATCAGTCATAAGCACTAAACGTTCTATTATGTTTTTCAGTTCTCTTATATTTCCCGGCCAATCATATACTAAAAAATGTTCAAGGCAATTTGCAGTAAAATAACAATTCTTGCCATACTTATTGTTGTAATATTCAATAAATTGCTGAGCAAGGGGTATAACGTCTTCTTTTCTGTATCTTAAAGGAGGAATAACAAAAGTTACAACATTTAATCTGTAATATAAATCAGCTCTGAATTTTTTTTCTTCAACAAGATGTTTTAAATCTACATTAGTTGCAGCAATAATACGTGCATTAAATTCTACAGCTGTTGTACCTCCAATTCTGTAAAACATCCTATCATTTAAAGCACTTAAAAGTTTAACTTGCAGTGTATAAGGCATGTCTCCTATTTCATCTAAGTATAAAACTCCACCGTTGGCTTGTTCAAAAAGTCCTTTTTTACCTCCTTTTTGTGCACCGGTAAAAGCACCTTCTTCATAGCCAAAAAATTCTGATTCCAAAAGATGTTCAGGAACAGCGCTGCAATTTATTTTAATAAACTTGCCATTTTTACGATTGCTTATGCTATGAATATATGATGCAATAAAATCTTTTCCAACCCCAGTTTCTCCTAGAATTAAAATTGTGCTGTCCACATTCGCGATTTTTTTAGCCCTTCCATAAATATTTTTCATTTTTTCATTATTGAATACAATAACCGGTTCTTTATTACCTTCCATGACTTTTACATCGGAGTCATTGTTTTCAATAAATAAATTTTTTTCTTTAGCTATATTTTTCATTAAAACATCAAGTTCAGACACGTCCCTTATTACAGCAATGGTTTTTGCCAATCTGCCTTTCTCATCAAATATAGGAGAACCTGATACTAAACATCTTTGACCTTTGTAATAATTATTTATTGTTGAAACAGGCCCATTTGCTTCAATTACTTTTGCACAGCATGAATTCGGCAAAATATTTAATTTTCTTAAATTATAAACAGTTTTTCCAATAATTTGTTCTCTTGTTAATCCTGATAAATTTAAAAAAGCATCATTGACAAATGTAGTTGTTCCTTCTTCATCCGTTATGTAAATTCCGTCATTCAATTTATTTAACATTTCATTGTACAAGTATTGCTGACTGCTTAATCTTACAATTTGTTTTTCTAATTCATTACCTATGGAAAAGTCACAGAAAAAAAATATGTAAAGGTCTTTGTTGTTAAGATTTAGCTTATTATGCAAAACAAAATACACAGAGTTATCCGCGTATTTTACCGGATAAAATTCTTCATTATCAACTTTAATATCTTGAAAAAAAATTGTTATTTTTTTATTTAATATATCTTCACTATTTTTGCATATATTTGTTTTAAAATATTTATTACGATATAAAACATTGAATTTATCATCAGTTATAACAAATCCCACGTTTAAATCAATGATTTTCGACTCCATTTATCCCCCTATGAATAATATATTTAAAATTTTAATTGATATTTTTTTTACAATATGGTATATTTTAACTAAGCATTAATAATATATATTACAAAAATGCATATACTATTATAATATGGAATATGCATTTTTGCAATGTATATCTTAATTTCATATGCATTTTTGCATATAAAAAATGCCGTTTAATTATTTTAGCATCTTTATTTATTGAAATATTAATAATTTATTGCATATAAATTTTTTGGCACGAAAAATGCAATTGATTATTTATATTAAATTTAGGAGGCAAATTTATGAAAAAAGCAGTTATTGTATCTGCAGCAAGAACTCCAATCGGTTCTTTTGGTGGTACTTTATCACCATTATCAGCAGTAGATTTGGGCGTGGTTGCAGCAAAAGAAGCAATTAAAAGAGCAGGAATCGAACCATCAATGATTGAAGAAGTTTATTTTGGCAATGTTCTTGGAGCAGGATTGGGACAAAATGTTTCAAGACAAATTTCCATAGGAGTAGGGGTTCCTGTAGAAATTCCAGCACTCACTATAAACATGGTTTGCGGCTCTGGCTTAAGAGCTGTGAGCATGGCTGCACAATTTATAGAAAGTGACCAATGTGACATAATTCTTTGCGGAGGAACCGAAAGCATGACTAATGCTCCGTATCTTTTACCTAAAACAAGATGGGGTCAAAGAATGGGCGATGGAAAAATCGTTGACTACATGGTTTATGATGGTTTGACAGATGTATTTAATCAATACCACATGGGAATTACTGCTGAAAATATAGCAGAACAATATGGAATAACAAGAGAAGAACAAGACAGAATAGCTGTTCAAAGTCAAAACAGAGCAGAAGAAGCTCAAAAATCAGGAAGATTTGCTGATGAAATAGTACCTGTTGTGATACCTCAGAAAAAAGGTGATCCTGTTATAATTGATCAAGACGAATTCCCAAGACATGGATCTACACTAGATAAAATGGCAAAATTAAAACCAGCATTTAGAAAAGATGGCACTGTTACAGCAGGTAATGCTTCAGGCATAAATGACGGCGCTGCCGCTTTTATCGTAATGAGCAAGGAAAAAGCTGATGAACTTGGAATAAAATATTTATGTGAAGTAATCGCATATGGCTCAGCAGGAGTTGATCCTTCAGTAATGGGGTTAGGTCCTATACCTGCAACATTAAAAACATTATCCAAGGCAGGCTGGACAATTGACGATTTAGATTTAATAGAAGCAAATGAAGCTTTTGCATCTCAAACAATAGCTGTAACACGCGACCTTGGTTTAAAAGAAGAAATAACTAATGTTAATAGTGGCGCTATTGCCCTTGGCCATCCAATAGGAGCTTCAGGAGCAAGAATTCTTGTTTCGTTAATATATGAAATGCAAAAAAGAGATTCTAAAAAAGGTCTTGCAACATTATGTATTGGCGGCGGAATGGGAACATCAATGTTAATACAAAGATAAATTCGGGAGGGATTACCCTCCCCTATATAAATTAATGTAAACTATAAATTGAAAGGATGATAATCTTGATAAATAAAATCATTTCTATTAAAGAAGCAGCTGAAAAATTACAAGAAGGTATGAGTGTGATGGTTGGAGGATTTCTTGCAAATGGAACTCCAGACCGTTTAGTAGATGCACTTGTGGAAAGGAATGTTAAAAATTTAACCCTTATATGCAATGATACCGGTTTTCCTGATAAGGGTGTTGGAAAAATGGTTGTGAATAAGCAATTTAAAAAATTAATTGCTTCTCACATTGGAACAAATCCTGAAACTGCTAATCAGATGAATTCAGGAGAAACTGAGGTTGTATTAATTCCTCAGGGAACATTAGCTGAGAAAATCAGATGTGGAGGAAACGGACTCGGAGGTTTCTACACACCTACCGGAGTTGGTACAGAAGCGGAAATAGGAAAAGAAAAGAAAATTATTAATGGAAAAGAATATATTTTCGAACTCCCTTTAAAAGCTGACATCGCATTGTTAAAAGCTTCAGTTGTTGATAAAAAAGGAAATATGTTTTTTGTTAAAACAACTAAAAACTTTAATCCTTTAATGGCAACAGCAGCAGATGTTGTAATTGTTGAAGCAGATAAAATAGTAGAAGTCGGGGAAATCGATCCGGAACATGTTATGTGTTCAGGAATTTTTGTTGACTATATTGTTGGAGGTGACAAATAATGGATGTTAAAGAAATAATCGCAAGAAGAGTCGCACAGTTATTAAAAGATGGAGACGTTGTAAATTTAGGAATCGGTCTTCCTACCATGGTTGCAAATTATATTCCAGAAGATATAGATATAACATTCCAGTCAGAAAATGGGTTACTTGGATTGGGCCCTGCTCCAGCACAAGGACAAGAAGATTGGGAACTTGTAAATGCAGGAGGAATGCCTTCATCAATTGTTCCGGGAGGAATGTTCTTTGACAGTGCTACATCATTTGGTATAATTCGTGGTGGACATGTTGATGCGACTGTACTGGGTGCAATGGAAGTAGATGAAAAAGGTAATCTGGCTAACTGGAAAATACCGGGTAAAATGGTCCCTGGCATGGGTGGAGCAATGGATCTTGTTGTTGGAGCTAACACAGTTATAATTGCTATGGTACACACTCAAAAAGGCAAACCAAAGATATTGAAACAATGTACTCTTCCATTAACTGCAAAAGAACAGGTTAATATAATAGTAACTGAAATGGCTCTTTTAAGAGTTACTAAAGAAGGTTTTGTTCTTGAAGAACTAGGACCTGATGCTACTGTTGAAGAAGTTATTGCTGCAACAGATGCTAATGTAATAGTATCTCCAAACTTAAAAAAGTATAATTTTGCAAATTAATAAAATTCAAAAAGGATATGAAAATATCCTTTTTTTTATGCACTATTTAAAAAACTTCAGTGCAACAATTAATGCCAAACAAAAAAACAGGTAAATTTATCAGACTATTGACAAACCCCATTTATGTCATCTGAACAAAGTGAAGGATCTCATCTTTGTTGAAAACATAAGATTCTTCGCCTACGTCTCAGAATGACAAGGTCTGAAAGTTAACTTTGAAATTAAGCTGACAGTAAGACTGTTTTTTTGTTGGAAGATTTTTAATGAAAATTGTTTTTGATTTATCTCTGTTCTATAAATCTGTCGGATTTGTTTTTAATGTCATATTGATATTTTCCTCATTGCCATTTCTAATTATAGTTAACTCTATATTGTCGTTATTCTTATATTCATATAAATTTCTTTTTAAATCTGACATGCTTTCAATTTTGTCACCATCTATAGCTATTATTACATCACCTGGCTTCAAACCTGCTGACACAGCTGGTGAATCACTCATTGTTTCGATAACTACAACACCATAATCTGCTGCAACATCAACTCCTAAAGCCATTTCATACGTTTCAACATCTACACCTTTAATTCCAACATACACTGTTGAAAATGTTCCATCATCTATTATTTGTTCAATTATCGGCTTTGCAATATTTATCGGAATTGAAAATCCTAATCCTTCAGCAGTGCTCATTTTTGCAGTATTGATTCCAATTACTTGACCTTTTGCATTAAACAATGGTCCACCGCTGTTTCCTGAGTTTATGGATGCATCAGTTTGAATTAATGGTTCAATAACTGTTCCATCTTCAAAGGCAATCGCTCTGTTTAATCCGCTTATTATACCTTGCGTAACAGTTCTTTCTAAATCCAGTGTCATTGGATTTCCAATTGCCACAGCAGGTTCTCCAACCATTAATTCATCCGAATTTCCTAATTCTACAGCCGGAAGTCCTGTTTTATTTATTTTAACTACTGCCAAGTCCAATGTTGTATCATACCAGAGAACTTCTGCTACTTCAGTTGATCCATCTATTAATGATACCGTAATATTTTCATATCGTCCGTCTCCGATAACATGAGCATTTGTAACAATGTATCCATCTGAATCAACTATGAAACCCGATCCCATACTCTGTGATTTTTGGGTTTGAGGTCCAAAAAATGTATTATATTGTTGCACAATGTTAGTAGTTATTCCGACTACGGTTTTTTGTGTTTTTTCAGCAACTGCTGCTGCAAAATAAACATCATCAGTCAAGTTAATATTAACATCCTGTGCGTTTAAAGTTTCTCCGCTGTTTTTATCGATTATATTTAATTGATTTGTTGCAATATATCCGCCTGAAAGACCTCCAATTAATGAAGAAACCAATGCTACTGCAATGTATCCGAAAATTGATTTTTTCTTTCCTTTTTTCTTGGGTTTTGGCTCCTCATATGTCGGTAATATAAAATTTACGTCGCTTATATTATTTTTGTCGCCTGAAGATTCAGTATTTTGATTAAACATATTTCTTTCATTTTCGTCCATGATATTCCTCCTCATATTACTAATGTTTTTTAATTATTTGTAATGATACCCATGGATTGTGATAGAATTGTGGTGATAATTATTTAAAAATTTTATGAATTATGACAATCACTTTTATTCTTCCACTTTATCCATATATTATCATCAATTTCTTTATTGAAACTTAAAAAATGAACTTTTATACTGGCATAGTATGATTTTCATAATACAAAAAAACACCAGTGGAGAGCATAATTATGTCCATCACCCGTGTTTTTTACTGTTGTATTAAACATTTCTCATTTATATCTTACATTTCTACTTATTTAAAACAAGCTTAATATTTTCTAAATTAGTATTTAGAACAAGTTCTTCCGGAAATTCCAATTCTTTTAGTAGTGCTTCTGCCTCAGTAAACCTACCAACATCATAACAAATATGACTATCAGAGTTTACAATTATTTTTGCACCATACTGCTTGCACTTGACAAGACATTCTCTTGCGTGTAGTATTCCATCTTTTCTTGTTGATTGTGGCAAGAGCGACGAATTATTAAGCTCTATCACTGTGCCATATTCAATTGCAGCTTTTATCAAAGTATCATAATCTACTATATATCTTCCGTCATCTGGATGACCTATTATTTTTACATTCTTATTTTTCATAGCTTTAATCAAAGCATTTGTATTTTCTGTTGGTGTCCCGCTTTTAAAACATGGAGAATGAAGGCTTGCTATAATATAATCTACTTTAACAGCCAAACTATCATTCACATCAATTGTTCCGTCAAAATCTAAAATATTTGCTTCTACACCCGCGAAAATTTTTATACCTTCAATTTCTTTGGGAATAACTTTAAAATTTTCAAAATATATATTTTTAAAAGAACCTGGCATCATCTCGGCATGGTCGCTGAAACCATAGCCCAACAAACCCCTTTTTTTAGCTATTTCGATATTTTCCCTCAATGTGCTATAAGCATGCCCACTGGCTATAGTATGTGTGTGTAAATCAAACAGCAATTTCATTTAATTCTTCCTTCTTTATTAATATTACTTCATCGCCTTCATCATATTTATCCGTAGCATTAGAAAATACATTGTATAATTCTTTATCACACTTAACCTTATAGTGTATTTCTCTGCCGTTGTATTGCTTATTTACAATTGTTCCTTTTATTCCGTTACCAACTGTGGCTATCAATAATTCTTCCGGTCGGATGGGGTATACATTATTTTGTATAAAACAACTCTCTATATTGGGATTTTCAAACACAACTGTTGAATTATTTACGCAAAATTTTTCTTTTTCCCATATCCCTTTAATGAGATTGCATTTACTGACAAAAGTCGCTGAAAAGATTGTCTTTGGTTTTTTATATATATCCATTGGAGTTCCAATCTGCTCTATTTTCCCATCTTTCATAATAATTATTCGATCTGCCATAGCAAGTGCTTCGCTTTGATCGTGGGTAACATAAATTATTGTAGCGCCTGTGAGCTTATGAATATCTTGTATTTCTTTTCTCATGCTTATTTTCAGTTCAGCATCCAATGAACTTAATGGTTCGTCCATTAAAAGAATTGAAGGTTTCCCTACAATCGCTCTTGCTAACGCAACCCTTTGGCGTTGACCACCTGATAATTCTCCGGGAAGCCTTTCTGAATACGCAGTAAGTCCTGTGCTCTCTATAGCTTTCTCAACCAATTCTCTTTTTGTTTGTAAAGACATATTTTTATTTCTTCTGCTTTTCAATGGAAACTCGACTTGCTCTTTTACCGTCATGTGCGGCCAAAGAGCGAAAGATTGAAATACCATTCCCAAATCCCTTTTCTCTACAGGAACATTAATTTTATCTGATGAATAAATTTCTTCACCAAATCTAACCAATCCTTTTGTCGGTTGAATAAACCCTGCAATAGTTCTTAAAAGAGTAGTTTTGCCACATCCTGAAGGACCTAAAATTGCAATAAATTCTCCATCCTTAATTTCTACCGATATATTATTTAATGCTGTAGATTTTCCAAACTCTTTAGTTAAATTTTCTATAACTAAGCTCATCCTACCTCCTAATTGTTGTTATCATATATTAATTTTCCTATTATCGATTTTTTTTGTTGGGACATTCTCTGTTTTTTAGTATGGTAATTTTCTTTAAAATATGTTGAAACAACAAATAATATGACAACCATTCCAACAATTAGCGAACTCATAGCTGCCGATAAATTATTGTTTCCTGCCTGCTGCAAGCTGAAAATTGTTAATCCGATTGTTTTTGTTCCTGCTGCTGCAAGCATAGAAGATAATGTCAGTTCTGTTAACGATGAAATAAAAATAAGAAATGTGCTGGATAATACCTGTTTCGTTAAAAGGGGAATCATTATTTTCCACCATGTTCTTATTTTACTGCTGCCACATACCATTGCAGCTTCTTCTAACGACGGCTCTACAGCTATGACTGCAGTTGTACTTCCTTTAATTTGAAGTATCAAATATCTGGTGACATATGCGATTAATAATATTTTAATCGTTCCATATACATTTGGAATTGCTGTCCAGTGAAATATCATTGCAAGTGCTAAAACTATTCCTGGAACGGCATATGTCAATGAAGCGCCTGCCTCTAATATTCTAATGCTTTTTGCATTTTTTCGTACCTTTATGTATGCTATGGCAGTTCCAATAACAATACATATAATACAAGTGATGACAGCTAATGTAAAACTATTTATAATTGCATGCTTAACTCCACTGTTAGTAAATACAAACTTATAGTTCTCAAAGGAAATTCTGTCCAGTGCAAATTTACCGAAGTTTGGAAGAAAACTTGAAGCAATCATGGTAATTAGAGGAATTATATTGATACATGTTAAAAAAGCCAAAGAAATCCACTCAACATACTTCCTTTTGTTACCCAATTCTATCCTTATTGAGCAGTCTTCCTTTATGCTTTCCATGTTTGAACTTTTTTTAATAAACTTTCCCTGAACTGCAGTACCAATAATGGCAATTATGGAAAGCATAACAGATAATGCTGCAGCTAATCCAAAAGAATCAGGACCAAAACTTATAGCCTTTTCGTAAATATATGTGCTGAGTACAGGAATCCCTGATGATATACCTAAAAACGCTGGAACAGAAAAATTATCTATTGCTGCTAAAAAAGATAACATTCCGCCGCCAATTATTGCAGGCATCGCTTGAACTAAATTAATTTTTCCCATAGTTTCCCAGATGCTGTAACCGGATACCAATGATGCCCACTCCAAATCTCTTGGTATTTTTCTAAGCATATTTACCGTTATTAAATATACAATAGGTGTATTGCAAATTCCAAGAACAAATATTATTCCCGTCATTGTATATATGTCAACCGCTCCAAGTCCTATGCTCAAAAGCATTTGGTTTATAATTCCTTTTTTCGAAAGGAGGCTGCTCCATGACAAGGTTATAATATATGATGGTATGACATATGGTGCCAACACCAGGACTTCCATCATTTTTTTTCTTTTTACATCCGTGTAAGCTACTATGAAGGAAAAAAAGCATCCCATTAAAACTGAAAACATAGTGGAACATACTGCGATGATTACTGTATTTTTAATAGCATTTATAGTTCTTGCTTCATTCAAAAGGTATGCATAGTTTTCTAATGTAAAAACAGATTCAGTTTTAAAACTCATCTCCACCAATCTTAAAATTGGCAGAATGAAAACAAAAATTACCATGAAATAAAACAATGCCTGAAATATATATTTTTTTATTATCTTTGTATCCATTTGATTCTCCTTGTAATATAAAACAGGTTACAACCGTACCCTGTTTTATACATTACATTTTACACTTTAGTTATTCAAACATTTTAGCAAAAGCTTCTTTGTCTGCTTCTCTTGTTTCAACTAAGGTTTTAATATCAAATGTAAGGTTTTTTATTTCATCTGCTGCTTTGAATCCCTCAGGTGCTTCTACTCCTGATTTGATAGGAGTATATCCAATTTCAGATGTTGCCTTTTGTCCATCTTCGGAAAGAATAAAATCAACAAATGCCTTTGCAATATCCTCTTGTTCTGTTCCTTTAATGATTCCAATTGGCTCTGTTACTATTAATGAGCCTTCGCTTGGATAAATAAATTCTACAGGTGCACCTTCGGCTTTCGCTCTAATGGCCATATAGTCAACGATAATTCCACATCCTTTTTCTCCTGCTAGGACTGCAGTCTGAACTGTACCATTTCCCTTGCCTACTGTTACTCCATTTTCCTTGATTCCTTGATAAAAATCCCAACCAAGATTATATGTTCTTGTAATAACCCCTAAATTATAGGCTGCTGCTCCGGAATATAAAGGACTTGGCATTATCAATTCATCCTTTATTTCAGGTTTTAACAAGTCTTTTAAAGATGTAATTTCTGATTTAACTACATCAGTATTAACGATAATTCCTGTAGAAATGATTTTTGTTCCTGTATAAGTATGATCTGCATCATAAAACTCACTGTTTATTCCATCAAGTTCTTTAGATTCATAGCTCATTAATAAATCTTCTTCTTTCAAAGATTCGAAAGTAGCTGCATCTGCCACCAAAATAACATCTGCCTGCAATGAATTAGTTTCTTTTTCCGCCAATACCTTGCTTACAACCTCTTCTGTACCACTTCTGAATATTTCCACATCGACATCTGGATAGCTTTCATTGAAAACTTCTACCAACGCCTGAATGTCAGCTTCCGGCTGAGATGTATACACTGTCAAATCGCCTTCCAATTTGGTTTGGTCTTGTGCTTGTTCGGAATTTTCCGCCTTGCTCTCCTGCGCAGGTTTTACCTCATTACTGCTTGCAGCTGAGCCGCTTTGACAACCTGCAAGACTTACTGCCATAGCTAATCCTAATAAACCCGTTACAAAATATTTCTTAATCATTTTATTCCTCCGATTTTTTTCATAAATTCTAAATTATCTTTCAACACTCCAAAATCATTTCCACCATCGTACCCTTCAATAACTAAAGGTATCTTATGCTGCCTCAATTTTAGAATGAGATCTTTAAAGTTGAAATCCCCCTCAGACAACTTCGTGTGCAATTTTTTGCCCTTTTTATTGCTTATATGAATCTTCGATACATTTTCAACTCTATTGAAATATCTCCAAAATTCTTCCTCTGAGCTGCAGTGTGCCACATCAATTGTATAGGTCATTTCTTTATATAAATCTCTAACCATTACCTTTAATTCTTCGTCTGTTGTCACGAGCTCATTTGTCTTTTTTTCCATTATCTCCAATGAAACTTCAACACCTTTCAACCTTGCAAACTCATATATTTCTCTTAGGCTTGTATATGCAATATCATAATAATACTCTTTATTTCCGCTAAAAGTCTCTCTTGGAGGATGCACCGTAACTTCTGTTGCTCTAACAGCTTCAGCCAATATTATAGATTTCTTTATCTCTTCAACAGATGCTTGTCTTATAGATTTATTCAATGAAGCAAAATTTAAATCCCAGCTCTTGCTGTGCACTATGGTATCAATCCCGTATTGTTCAGCTACTTTTGTATATTCTTTCACCTGATAATTACGCGTTTCAAATTGTTGATCCCAAAGTTCAATTCCTTTTATGCCATACAAATTAACAATTTCAATAATCTGATCAACTGATGCATTCCACATTAGTGTAGAAGAAAAATATATATTATTCAAATTTTTGATTTCACTCCTTTTCTTCTCTAATACACAATGAAGTTTAACACTCAAATGTAAATTTGAAATATTTGTAATGTAATTTTTTAGTATATTTCAATTTTTATAACAAAAAAAAGCACTTTCGTGCTTAATTTTTACTTGTGTCTTTTCGTCAATTCTTTTTTTAAATCGTCAATGGTAACACCTTCATTTACCATAAGCACTAATGAGTGATATATTAAATCGCACATTTCATAAACAAGTTCATCTTTATTTTTATTTTTAGCACCTATAATAACTTCACTTGTTTCTTCTCCAACTTTCTTTAATATTTTATCTAATCCCTTGTCAAACAAATAATTTGTGTATGAACCTTCTATAGGATTTTCTTTTCTGTTGATAATTTGATTGTATACGCGATTTAATATTGCTTGATCCGTTACGTCTTCTTCATATGCTTTATTGAAGAAGCATGAATATGCTCCCGTATGACATGCATTTCCAACTTGATCAACTTTCATCAATATCGCATCTGCGTCACAGTCAAAATATAATCCTTTTAAATACTGAACATGCCCGGATGTATCTCCCTTTCTCCAAAGACATTGTCTGCTTCTGGAAAAATAACATGTTCTTTTTTCTTTTAATGTAATTTCCAAAGATTCTTTATTCATGTATGCAACCATAAGTACTTCGTTTGTTTTATAATCCTGAGCTACTGCAACAACAAGCCCCTTATCGTCAAATTTAACTTCATTTAATATTTTTTCAATTTCCATTTCTATATCCTTCTTTCTTTATATATTAATAATTTATTAACTGATTGAAATATAATATTTTATCTGACTTTGCGGATATTTTGTGGAATTGTACGAAAGAAGAAAAACAGTTTTGGCACATTTAGCGAAGCGTATCTGTGCCATTGTTTTTCGTATTGAAGTAACAATTCCCAAAATTTTAGCAGGAAGAGAAAATATGTATTCAATATTTATTACATTCTTATTTCAACACCATTTTCTTTTAAATACTTTTTCAAATCCATAATTTTAATTTCACCGAAATGAAATACTGACGCAGCCAGTATGCCATCGGCATTAGCGTATTTAACCGCTTCTAAAAAATGTTCATACTTCCCGGCACCGCCCGAAGCAATTACAGGCACATTTACAGCATCAGTTATTTTTTTTAACAATTCTAAATCGTATCCATTTTTCATGCCATCTTCATCAATACTGTTTACAACTATTTCCCCAGCTCCAAGCTCAACACCTTTTCTGGACCACTCAATTGCGTCTAAAGGAGTTTTTTCTCTTCCTCCTTTAACATATACACTCCAAGAACCTTCATCATTTTTCTTTGCATCTATGGACAGTACAACACATTGATTTCCAAAACGTTCTGCTGCTTCCTTAATCAAGTTGGGATTTTTAACTGCTGAAGAATTAACTGATACTTTATCGGCGCCGTTTCTTAAAATATATATAAAATCTTCTAGCGTTGAAACGCCGCCTCCAACTGAAAATGGTATATTTATTTCATGTGCGACTTGTTTTACAAATTCCAAAGAAGTTTTTCTTTCTTCATTTGAAGCTGTTATATCATAAAAAACAAGTTCATCAGCTCCAAAGTCGCTGTAATATTTACCCAATCTTGCCGGATCATCGACATCTTGTATATCCTTAAAATTCTTACCCTTTACAACTCGTCCGTTTCTAACGTCCAAGCATGGTATTATTCTTCGTGCAAGCATAATTCTCTCCTTTTAACAATATATTGAGCAATTGTCTAATGCTTAATACTACCGCTTTATTAATTGATTGATTCTCTATTGCTTCTATATCATTCTTAACGCTTCTTTAAAATCCAATTTATTGTCATAAAGTGCTTTTCCTATTATTGCTCCGTACATATTCATGCTATTTAATTTTTGAATGTCTTCAAGAGTTGTAACTCCTCCTGATGCAATTATGTCTAATTTAGTTTGCTTTGACAATTCTTCATAAACATGAAAATTTGGGCCGGAAAGCATGCCGTCTTTTGATATGTCCGTATAAACTAAAGTTTTAATGCCAATGCTTTCCAAAAATTTGCATATGTCAATAGAATCTACATGACCAACAGACTGCCATCCTCTTGTAGCAACCTTACCGTTAAATGCATCAATTGAAACAGCTAAATGTTCTTTGTAAATTTTAGCAAGCTCTTTGAGCAGTTCTTGATTTTCTATTGCCATTGTACCAACTATTGTTCTTTCTACACCAATATCCAAAAGATTTTTTATTCTTTCTTCATTTCTGATGCCTCCACCGGTTTGCATTGGTATTTTAATTGATTTTGCTATTTTTTCTATTGACTTCCTGTTTTGAAACCCTTCATTTTTAGCTCCATCAAGGTCCACAACATGAAGGTATTCCGCTCCCATGCTCTCCCATTTTTTCGCCATTTCAACAGGATTATCAGAATAAACATTCATTTGTTCAAATTTTCCTTGCGTGAGTCTTACACATTTATTGTCTTTTATATCTATTGCCGGAAATAATATCATATCACTCAGACACGGGGACGTTTCACCTGTCTTTTCTCCTTTCCTATTTTTCTATAATTTCTTTGTATGCTTTAAGTATGTTAATCCCTGTTTCTCCACTTTTTTCAGGGTGGAACTGAATTCCGTAAACATTGTCTTTTCTCACTATTGCAGGAATTTTCTTTTCATATTCTGTATATGCCACAAGTTCGGAGTTGTCTGATGCTGCATAGTATGAATGAATAAAATACACATATTCATCTTGTTTTATATACTTCAATATTGGATCTTCTTTATTGAATTTAAGATTATTCCATCCCATGTGAGGAACTTTCAACTTTACATCCAAAAATTGAATATTTCCCTTTATTATTCCAAGTCCATCATAATCACCATACTCATATCCTTTTTCATATAAAAGCTGCATTCCAAGGCATATTCCAATAATATATTTTCCTTTAGACACTTCATCCTTTATAACAGCACTGAGTCCCGATTCATCCAAAAGTTTAATTGCATCCCTGAATGCTCCAACTCCCGGCAATATAAGTGATTTTGCATTTCTTATATCTTCTTCTTTATTGCTTACTTTTACATCCACATTAAGTTTTTCAAATGCTCTTTGAACAGATGCCAAATTTCCCATTCCGTAATCAATTATAACATGCATTATAGTACCCCCTTTGTGGATTGCAGGCTATCAGATGTCATGCAGCTTGCTGTTTTTAATGCCCTTCCAAATCCTTTGAATACAGCTTCTATTTTATGATGATCATTTTCACCGTAAAGAACATCAATATGTAGTGTAGTCAAAGAGTTATTCACAAATCCTTTGAAAAATTCCTTAAAATCTTCTGTTGCCATTTCTCCAAGCATACTGCGGTTAAAATCAACATTGTACACAAGGTAAGGCCTTCCGCTAAAATCCAATGCCACTCTTGCTAATGCTTCATCCATGGGCAACAACATAAAACCATATCTTTCTATGCCCTTTTTATCCCCGAGAGCTTCCTTAAATGCTTCACCAAGGGCAATTCCTACATCTTCAGCAGTGTGATGAGAATCGACATCCAAATCACCCTTGCACTTTACTATTAGGTCAAAGTTTCCGTGAAATCCAAACAGCGTGAGCATGTGGTTTAAAAATCCAATGCCTGTGTCTATGTCTGTCTTGCCGCTTCCATCAAGATTAAGTTCAACCTGTATATCTGTTTCTTTAGTTTTTCGACTTACAGTGCTGCTCCTCATATGCTTTCTCCCACAATATTTTTTATTTCCTGTACCAATATGTCATTTTCTTCTTTTGTGCCGACTGTAATTCTATTGTAAATCTCTTCATTATACTTAACTTTTCTTATAAGTACTCCACAACTCATGAGTTTTTCAAATAAGTTATCAACAGGTGCCTTAACAAATATGAAATTTGCTCCTGAATCATACACGGTAAAGTTTAATTTTTTTAAGGATTCGCTCAATTCTTTCCTAAGCATTTTAACTTCTTTTATATAATCATTCACTCTGTCTAAATTATCCAATGCCTGTTCAGCTGCATATTGAGATAATATGTTAATGTTGTAAGGTGCCTTCACTTTCCAAATATAATTTATTGTTTCTTCATTGGCAATCATGGCACCAACTCTAAGTCCTGCAAGACCAAATGCCTTTGACATAGTCCTCATTATTACTAAATTTTCATATTCATCAATTAAGTCAATAACTGAATTTTCTGAAAAATCCACATATGCTTCATCTAAAATAACAAGTGAATTTTTAACATTATTTAAAAGTTTTAATACTTCTTCTCTTGTGGATAAAAGACCTGTTGGATTGTTTGGATTACATAGTATTACAATTTTAGAATTGTTTTCATTTGCTGCAGCAATGAGTTTATCAATATTTTGTGTGTAATCTTTTTCATATTCAATCCCCACATATTCAGCACCACAAAGGTCACAGTATGTTTGGTACATGCTAAATGAAGGAGCAAAACTCATTACTTTGTCACCCTTGTCACAGTATGCATTTATAACCGTGTTTATTATTTCACTTGAACCATTTCCAACCATTATATTATCAGCTTTGCAGCCATAATATACTGACATTTTATCTCTTAATACTTTTGAGTCGCTGTCCGGGTATAAATTTGGCTGAAAGTTATCAATTTTAAATCCATCCTTCAATAAATAATTGCTTCCTTCATTTTCATCAAGCTTTACTCTGTAAGGAATGTCATTTACAAAATATGCCTGCAATTTTTCTACGCTTGGTTTTAATTTAATCATGTTTTTTACCTTCCTAATGTCATTATTTTTAATTTCATAATTTTAAACTTTATTTATAAACCTCTTATTTTAATTGCGTTTGCGTGGCCTGTGAGACCTTCATTTTCTGCAAAACGAATTATATCGTCACTGCTTTCTTCCAGAGCTTTCCTGCTGTAATAGATGAGTGATGTTTTCTTAATAAAATCATCCACAGACAAAGCTGATGAAAATTTAGCAGTTGAGCTTGTTGGCAATGTGTGGTTTGGTCCTGCAAAATAATCTCCAACCGGCTCAGGGCTGTACTCTCCGAGAAAAATTGCACCTGCATTTTTAATACTTTTATAAATTTCAAAAGGATTCACTGTCAAAAGTTCCAAATGTTCAGGAGCTATTTCATTTGCTAAATCAATACACTGTTTCATGCTGTCTGCAATTATTATGGCACCTTGATTTGTTAGTGATTTCTCTATTATTTCATTTCGTTTTAGTACTTTGACTTGCTTTTCCAGCTCTTTTGCAACTTTTTCTGCTAAAGACAGTGAATATGTTATTAAAACTGATGCTGCCATTTCATCATGCTCTGCTTGTGAAATCATATCAGCTGCAATATACTCAGGATTTGCCTTATCATCAGCGATTATTAATATTTCGCTTGGACCTGCTATCATATCAATTCCAACAAATCCCGAAACCCTTCTTTTTGCTGCTGCAACAAAAATGTTGCCAGGTCCTGTGATTTTATATACTTTAGGTATTGACTCCGTACCATATGCAAGTGCAACCACACCCTGTGCTCCACCAACTTTGAATATTCTGTCAACTCCTGCTAAAGATGCCGCCACTAAAATTGAATCCTTGATTTTACCGTCCTTTTGAGGAGGAGTTATCATTATAATTTCTTTTACACCTGCAATTTTTGCAGGTATGGCATTCATCAACACTGTGGATGGATAGGCTGCTTTTCCGCCGGGAATGTAAATTCCAGCTTTTTCTATAGGATTTACAAGTTGTCCAATTAAAATGTCTTTTCCTTCAGTCTTGTATTGATATCCTGTTCTTTTTTGCTTCATATGGAAAATTTCAATATTTTCTTTTGCTTTTTTAATAGTATCCAAAAGTTTTTCATCTATAGTGTTGAACGCTTCGTTTATTTCTTCTTGCGTAACTTCCAGATTCTCCAAATATACTTTGTCGAATTCATATGTGTATTTTTTCAAAGCTGCATCTTTGTTTGTTTTCACATCTTCAAGTATTTTATCAACAATTTCGTATACGTTGTTATAGTCCTGTGCATTTCTATTTTGAAGATCTGTTATGAAATTTGGTATATTTTTTTCTTTAATTATCCTTACCATACTTTTCATCCTCTTTCATGATTAATTCAATTATTTCTTTAATTTCTTTTCTCTTAAACTTATAACTTATTTTATTGGATATCACCATTGCAGTTATGTTGTGCATATCTTCAAAAACTTCAAGTCCATTTGCTTTTAATGTGTTTCCTGTTTCAACAATATCAACAATAACATCAGAAAGACCTAAAATAGGTGCAAGTTCTATTGAACCGTTGAGTTTTATAATTTTTATTTTTTGCCCTTTGCTGTTAAAATATTTCTTTGCTGTTTCAGGAAACTTTGTGGCCACTTTTATGATGGTGTCATCCTTGAATATTTTCTTGCCACTAATGCCTGCAACTGACAATTTACATTTGCCTATATTCATTTTGTACAATTCATAAATATCGGATCCATTTTCCATTATCATGTCTTTTCCTGAAATACCTATGTCAGCAACTCCGTTTTCAACATATGTTATAACATCAGAATTTTTTAAAAGAATAAATTTAATATTTCGTTTTTCATCATCAAATACAAGTTTTCTCGACTTTTCATCTATTGATTCCCCAATACCTGATGCTTTGAACATGTCAATGGCCTGGATTCCTAATCTTCCCTTTGGTATTGCAATTGTTAAGCTCATTACTGTTCCTCCTTGTACAGAACTTTTATCAATTCATCTAACTCTACAGTAAATCCTATGGCAGGTATTTTATATCCATACTGTTCTGTAAAAGAATCATATCTTCCGCCCTTAATTATTTCCTTGTTGGAACCATCAATATATCCCCTGAATATTATGCCGTCATAATAACTGAGTTCCGAAACCATTGAAAGGTCGTATGTTATTTTATCAGTAATGTTTTTCATGTAATTATCAATACTTTTAAGTTCTTCAATTCCTTGTTTCATTAAATCATTTAAATACAGTCCTTCTAGTTGGTCTATAATTTGTTCAAAGCTTCCTTCCAAATCAAAAATATTCACCAGTGTGCTCATGGGTTCTTTATAAGTTAATTTTGATAAGTATTCTTTTAGCTCCTGTCTGTTTTTTAAATACAGCAAATCCATAATATTTTCATAATCTTCTTTATTAAAAGAGCACGCTAACATTATTCCCTTCAAAAATTTACTGTTTCCTATTTCAAATAAATACTCATTGCTGTATTTGCTTATAATTCTTGTTGCAGTATTTAATATATTTTCATCAGTATTTTGATTTTTTTCTCCAATTATTTCAACACCCATTTCTCTGTTTTCTTTAATACCTATCCCATTGTGCTTGTATGTTTTTCCATAGTAAAATAATTTGAGTTTCGTCCCTAATTCCCACCTTGGCATAAACTTGTTCACTATACCTGTTGTTATATCAGGTGACAAAATTAAAATTTCACTGTTGTTGTCTAAAAGCTTAACTGTTGATCTTTTGTTGATTCTTGAATTTACGCTCGTAAATTCATCATATCCCTCAAATATGGAAGGTTCAATATTCATATACCCTTCATCATACAGAAAATTTTCTATTTCTTTTCTTAGTACAAACATTTTTTGAAAAAATTTCATTTCATCTTCAATATTTAAAAAATTCATTTCTCCTCCTTGTAATACAATGGTGCAATCCCCAAAAGTTAATCGTCACCAGTGGGCGTATCGCAGTCTCAATCATCAATTTGCTCCCTTTGGTCGAAAAAATAGGGTTAGGGTATAAAAAAAACCACTTGACTTATATCAAGTGGTTTGCATTTATTTATTCACCACAGATACAAGTCTTCATTCTATACGACGAATAGAGCTTGTAATCTGTGAACTTTGAAAGATCACTTACAAACTCTGTACCTATGATGATGCAATTGTTGTGCGCATAATAATTTAATTTCCATCTTACACCTCTTAAAAATTATACTGATTATACTACCAATAAATTTCCCTGTCAAGAATATTTTTACACTTTTAATTATAAAATTTACATTGGAGTTTACATTTTGAAGCATATCATAACTTGACTTAATCAAGCCTCAATGCTATAGTAATAATAACATAAAAAAGAGGTGTTGAGATGTTTTCTGATATAATAGGATTAAACCCTATATTTTTAGCGCTTTTAGGAACAACTTTTACATTTTTTGCTACAGCTGTAGGAGCAGCTATGGTATACCTAATGAAAAAAGATGTAAATCCTAATGTACAACATAGCTTTCTAGGCTTTGCGGCTGGAGTAATGATTGCTGCATCTGTGTGGTCATTGTTAATACCTGCTATTGAAATGGCTGAAGAACAAGGTATATCCGGCTGGATACCATCTGCCGGAGGTTTTGTAATAGGCGGCATATTCTTATTCATACTTGACAAACTTTTACCCCACTTACATATTGATCAAGACAAGCCCGAAGGCCTGAAAAGTTCTTTCAAGCGAACAACAATGCTTGTTCTTGCAGTAACTCTTCACAATATTCCAGAAGGAATGGCTGTTGGTTTATCCTTTGGTCTTGCAGGACAGTTAAATTCTCAATCTGCATTAATGAGTTCTGTTGCTCTTGCCATTGGAATTGGAATTCAAAATTTTCCTGAAGGAGCTGCAATTTCATTACCTTTAAGAAATGAAGGTTTTTCTAAAAATAAATCTTTTGTTTTTGGTGCCTTGTCAGGAATTGTTGAACCTATTGGAGGAGTTATTAGTGCTTTCCTTGTTTCCGGTGTAACAGGAATTATGCCATGGATGCTTTCATTTGCAGCAGGTGCGATGATTTACGTTGTATCTGAAGAACTTATTCCAGAATCACAATCATCAGAACATTCCCATGCAGGAACAATTGGAACAATGCTAGGATTTGTGGTAATGATGGTATTAGATGTTGCTTTAAGCTAATAATTAATTTAAAAATTAAGAAAGATGACTCGAAAGAATCATCTTTTTTGTTTTAATAAACTTTAACTCAATTTTTTCCCTTAAAAATAATTTCATTAAATTTTTTTAGTGACTTGACAAAATGAAGTTACTATGTTATATGTTATTTAGTAAGTATTTAGCTTTTTAATGATACATTAAAATTGAAATTTTATAAATAATTTATATTGAAATGTATATTATTATTTGAAATCAATTACATTAAAAGGAGAAAAAAATGAAAATTCAATACAATTTACCTTGTAATATAGCACAAACATTAAATATAATAGGTGATAAATGGTCTCTTTTAATACTTAATCAGCTTTTTGATGGCCGTGAAACATATAAAGAGATACAAGATGGGCTGGAGGGTATCCCCACGAATTTATTGTCAGAACGTCTTAAATCTTTAGAAACCAATAAACTGATTGTTAAAAAACTTTACCAAACTCATCCTCCAAGATATAAATATATACTTACAGAAATGGGATGTGATTTGGTTGATGTATTTAATAGTTTTATTTTATGGGGAGAAAAGCATTTAAATAAATGCTGCAACACATTAGTGCACAAATATTGCAACGGAAAAGTTGAACATAAATATTACTTTCCAAACTGTGACAGTTATTTAGAAGCAAGTGAACTTTGCGTTATACAAAATGAAAAAATAAGTGAGGTATAGTATGATTGATATGATAATAATAGGCGCCGGACCGGCAGGTTTATCGGCAGCTGTAAATGCAACTGCAAGAGGAAAAACAGTACGTGTTTTTTCAAGCAAAGAAAACTTTTTAACAAAAGCGGAAAGAGTTGATAACCATTTGGGTTTTTATAACATAAGCGGCAAAGAATTAATGGATAAGTTCAAAGAACATGCAAAAGCTATGGACATAAAAGTCGAAAATAACAAAGTTGTAAATATTCTTCCTCTTGGGGAAAGCTTCATGGTTAATATTAATGGTGAGATTGAAGAAGCAAAAAAAATAATTCTTGCCATGGGAATTTCTAAAGTAAAAGAATTGCCGGGAGAAGCAAGACTCCTGGGTGCAGGGGTAAGCTACTGTGCAACATGTGACGGAATGCTGTACAGAGGTAAAAACGCAGTTGTATGGGATCAATCGCATGATGCTTTGGAAGAAGCTAACTTTTTACAAAGCATTGGAGTAAATGTAACTTTTGTATCAAAAAAACCCCGTCCAGAAAATTTAAACAATGATATAGAATTTATTAATGGAACTATCAGTGAAGTAATAGGCGAAGATAAAGTGGAATCAATAGTAATAGGAAATGAAATAATCAAAACCGATGCAGTATTTATGCTGAGGGATGCTGTTGCTCCCACATCTTTAGTAGATGGATTGAAGACAGAAAATAATTTCATTGCAGTTAACAGATATATGGAAACAAATATCAAAGGTGTTTATGCAGCCGGTGATATAACCGGCAAACCCCTGCAGCTATCAAAAGCAGTTAGTGAAGGTTTAATTGCTGCACAAGATGCAGCGTTAAAAATAGATAAAATTGAGGAGAATTAAAATGACAGAAAAAATAACATATGTTAAAAACGCAAAAGAATTTGATGAATTATTAGCAAAAGAAAAATTTGTACTTGTAGACTTTTGGGCTGCTTGGTGTGCACCATGCAGAATGATTGCACCTGTAATTGAAAAGTTAGCTAATCAATATGAAGGAAAATTAGCTGTTGCCAAAGTAGATGTTGATTCTAACGAAGAACTTTCGATACGTTATGGAATACAAAGCATTCCAACGGTAATATTGTTCAAAGAAGGCAAAATCGCATCTAAGGAAATAGGTGTTAAACCTATGTCTTCCTTTACAAAAATGCTAGACAGCCATATCGCATAATAATATCAACATATAAATTTAAAAAAGAGATTTTTCGCCGGCACTCAAGATGACATAATTGTCATTCTTAAGACCCAGCCTAAACAATCTCTTTTTTTATGCAAAAATAATTATTACAATAATAGTCAATAATCCTGTTACCCCTATTGCAAGTCCGCTTGCAGCTCCAACTTCCTCATTCATTTCAACGGCTTTGGCTGTACCCATGGCATGAGATGCTGAACCTATACCGATTCCTTTTGCTATATTGTTCTTAATTTTGCCAATTCTCATAACAACAGGTGCTATTGCAGACCCTATCAGTCCTGTAATAACAACTGCTGCTATAGTTACAGCTTCATTGCCTCCTAACAGTTTTGTTGATTCGACGGCCATAGGAGTTGTAATAGATTTAGATAACAGTGAAAGTACAATTGTTGTGTCTATATTGAATAATTTGCTGATAGCCATTACAGTTCCAAAAGATGTTAATACGCTTGCTGTTACCCCGCAAATAATAGGAATGAAGTGTTTCATCAATTCATCCCTGTTGTTGTAAAGTGGAATGGCAAGCACAACTACAATAGGTCCCAGTCCACTTGCTATTACTTTACCACCCATATTATATGAAGAATATGGGATTTTAAAAATACTCAGAAATAAAATTATTAAAATTGCAGAAAGCATTATTGGATTTAATGCAGCTATTTTAAATTTTTTGTTCATTTTAACACTTAAAGCATATATAAGTACAGTTAATGCAACAAAAGTCAATGAAATAAAAATATCTTTAATCATTTGTTTTCTTCCTTTCATTATATATAATCAATAAATCTGTAACTTTGCTTGAAATGAGCATAACACAAAAACATGACACAAGTAAGATAACCAAAATCTGAATTATGCTGTGCTGTATGAGTTTGTATGAATCCATAAGACCTACTGTAAGAGGAACGAAAAAGAATCCCATGTATTTAATCATTAAGTTTCCTGCAGTTTCAATCATTGAAAGCTTCATTACATTTGTGGTTAACAATAATAATAAAATGACCATACCTATGATATTTCCCGGAATTACAACAAAATCTGAAATAAGACTGCTTATGAAATTTCCGGCAAGATAAATAATATATATTATTGCAATTTGAATCATCATTTTAAAAACATTTTTTAGCATCCTAACCCTCCTGATATTTTTACATTATAACTTATATCGGGTGCAATGCCAAATATATTTTTTATTATATTTTTAAATATGACAAAACCGCTGGGTAATCCCCAGCGGTTCCTTCAATATTCTTTTATAAATCTAATTTTGGGTATATTATCTCAATCCATAATTCTGACATATCTTCATTCCTAATATAAAGGTGGCTGTTAATAGCTTCTTGCATTGCTTCATAATACCACATTGTATCTGACAGGTCTGGAAATACCCTTGCTTCTTTTAATATATTTTCCTTATGTATTCCTCTTCCTAATACATTATTAACAAGAGTCACAAATTCCGCTCTGGTTATATATTGATCAGGTTTGAACGTTCCATCAGGATATCCTTCTACCCAACCTTTAGCTGCTGCAGAATTAATGTATTCAATTGCCCAATGACCGTCTATATCAGAGAAACTGTTGTTTAGGTATGCACTCAATTTGTCAAATTTTGATGCTATTGTTGCTAATTCTGCTCTAGTAATAGGGTTTTCAGGTTTGAAACTTCCATCCGGGTATCCTTCTATTATATTTCCGTTAGATAATGTAGCTATATGTTTAGTTGACCATCTATCAAAATTTACATCTGGGAAGTCCTCATTTTCTGTTAATATGCTCATTCTATAATTTGATTCAAGAAGTCTGTAGAATACCGCTGCAACTTCTTCTCTAGTTACTAATCCTTCCGGTCTCACTGTGTTATCCGGGTACCCTTGAATATACTGGAAATGGTCTTCTTTATTTAATTCAGCCACTGGAATTTCATTATCTTCGATTATTACTATTTCTTCATCGTCATCATCATCTTCATCTTCTTCAATTACGTGCGTTCCCTCAAGATTTATATATATGGGCATTTGAGCAATTATAGATTGCAATTCGTTGCCAGCTTCAGGACTCATTTGCAATGTATATTTTAAATCTACTGAATGACCTTTATCAATACTAAATTTATCATTAGAGCTTAGCAGATATCCTTGATATTGTTCATTATCTTCTATATAAAGAATATCTTTTAATTTAGTATATTCTAATATTGTTTTATCAAAATTAAATAGTACTCCTTTATTAACCTTGAGATTAACATTATTTATAAAAGAATCAAATACCTCATTACTAACTAATGTACCGTTTGATTTTTTTAAATTATTAATTCCTATGGCTAATGTATTTACATCTATTTTGTTAAATTGATTATTTATTCTAATAACACCTCTAATGCTGCCTAGACCCTTTTCTGCATCCTCCTGTGAGCTTGGATATAAATAACCATTAAATAAATTGCCATTTATTGTACTGTTTCCATTATTATTTATTGTAATTGTAATATTAGGTTCTAAATTAATAGATGCAGAAAAAGTGTAATCAATTAAATTGCTGGCTATAATGCCTACAATTATTATAATAATTAAAAACCTAATTGCTCTTTTAAAAAGGGTACTATAAAGTTTCAAATAAATCACTCCTTCTGATTACTAATTTATTTCTATCTTTATTAATTTTGCTTATTATGCAGATTCTTCTTCAATAACCGTTTCTTCTTTAGGTACTAAATATTCTAAATCCAAAACAAATATTTCATCATCATTTATAATAAAAACTTGTTTATTTCTTTATAATTATCGCTATGTTTATAAAAGATAGGTTTATTTATTTCATCAGCTAGTCTAACTAAATCATTTATTGAAACTACATTTTTAGCATTAGATGTGTTTACATTACTTGTTAATGCTACTAATCTAGCTCCGTGTTTCTTAAATATATTATTTAGCGCTTTTTCCAGAGCATCTTTCTTAGGTGCATCTTTAGTAAAAAATAATAAAAATATTAATCCTAAAACACTAATGCCTATTACTATTCCAATGAGTGTAACTTTAATTTTGTCTAAAGGAAGTTGAACCTGTATAGTCTCTTCTATTGCCCCAGGTTTATCTATATTATTAGTTGTTATTTTAAATAATGAAGTATTTAATGGAACAACTAAACTAGGAGAAATACTTTCTTCGAATATTCCTTTATCTGTTAATCCTGTTAAATTTATTTGCATAATTAAGGTCAATGAAGTATCGCAGTTTATTTTTGTTGCTTGTATTGTTTCTTCTACAAATTTATTGTATTCCGTTAAATATAAATTAACTTCTTCATTAATTGATTTATTTTCATCATTGAAACTAAAATCTTTATCTTGAACTATTGGATAATCTTTTTCCCATATTGATATAAAATTTTCACCCTCATAAGTGAAGCCAGTAACTCTAGCTATTATATTATATTTTCCTTTTACTTCAGCTTCTTTATCTCCTAAGAATTCATAATTAAAATTTGTACTTAAATAGTCCACAAATTCAGTGATATAAATTCTTTCAGGTCCTAAGGGGTTTTCTTTATATAAATTGTTAGGTTTAAGAAATACTTGGTAATTTGCTGTTCCTTTATTATTATAACTAAGTAATTTATTATTTTGTTCTTCAAATTTTGGAATATTCACTTCTCTATATAATAACAAGGAATTAATACCAATTAATATAATTGAGACTACAATTAATGCAATTTTTAGTTTCTTATTTATCTTTATCTTCATTATAAAACCCCCTAAATGCTATGTTTATAGAATCTATTTACAAAAACCCTTATGTTGTATAAACATAACATAAGGGTTTTTACTAAACAATAATACTTTAACCTGTTATAACAATGCTATTATTCAATAACTTTTTCTGGTTCATTAAATTGTTGTACCTTTGCGTTGATTGTAAAAGAATAATTTGCATCTTCATTACCTATTACATTATCTTGATGGAAGTTTTTGTTATTTGCTTCTGAGCTAAATTCCAATTCAAATTTTACTTTTGTAGTTCCTTCATTATAATTGTAATCAAAATTTTGCTCAGAACTTTTATCTACAAGTTCTGTATCAACTGCAATTCCTTTTCCACTTCCATAATCTTCGTTAATAAATGCTAATGCTTCAGCTAAAGTTCCATAATTAAAACCAGTTGGTTTTCCATCAATTTCAATTCCATTGCAAAGAATTAAATTTGTATTGAAACCTTTAGTTGCATTTGAAATTGAAAAATCATCAACATATGCTTTTAAAGTTCCTACATTAGTTAAAGTAAATTCCAAGTCACTTGTAAGACCTGGGAAAGCTTCTTTAAATGTAACTTGCATTCCTTTTCCGTTTTCTATTGGTGTACAATCTGCATTTGGTTGATATATACTTCCTTCTGTAACAGTAGCTGGTTCTATGAATAATACTTCTAGATCTCCAGTATCTACAGTTGTATTAATTGTTAATGCTTCACCCCAATATGCATAACCAGCGCCAACCAACATTACTGCTACTACTAGCGTTAAAGCTAATAATCTACTCTTTTTCATTTTTATTTCTCCTTTTTTAATTTAAAATTTTATGTATCTTTCATAATTCATATTATAAATTAGGAGAAAATTTTATGCTCCACTCGAAGGTATACTTTCTAATGAACCTTAGTATAATCTTTATACTACTAAAGTATTAGATTTAAAAAACTATATCATCTAAATCTATTTCTTTATCACTTTTAATCAATAGTGTAGGCCAACCGATTTTTGGGATGGTATATTCAATGGTACCTTTTACATCTTGTGCTTCTACTAAATTACTATCTACTGCTGAGTTGTTATCACCTTTTGTTCTAAATTTTATACCTTCTTTATCGTCATCAACAACTTCAATAATTCTATGAGATATAAGAATACTATTTCTTCTAAATTGAATTACATCACCTTCCCGAAGAGCGTTTATTCCATCCATGTCCATTATCTTTCTTACTAATATAATATCTCCTGGTTTTATCATTGGCTCCATGCTTCCTGTAGCAATAACTGAAGGATATACGGGAAAAACCCCAACTGCAAACCATATGATTCCTATGGATATAACACTTGTAAAAAGCCATCCAACGGGACTCTCATCATTTTGTTCTCTCTTTTTAATTTGTTTAGTGGTTTTTAAGTATATAGACTGCATGGTCATTTGAAAAAAAATAGGGCACATAATACCTATTAAAGCTGTTGTTATCCAAGTTAAATCAGGTAGAATTGGTGAAAGCCATTGAAATCCTTCTATGATTCCTAAATATATTATTGATAAAATAGGTCCACATAAAAATACTAAATATGTTGCAAAAAAATTATGAGAAAATTCCGGAATCATAAATTCAGCTAAAAATTGCACTAATTCTTTTAAACTTACTATGGATAAATACCTATTTATTGAAAATTTAGTTATTGTCATAAACAACGATATCAATACAAATATAAAATAGCTCTCTTTTTTAGCAAAACTATTAACTAAATAGCTCCTTATAAATTCTCTTCCTACTAAAGCAGAACCAACAAATGCAATGTTCATTAATATACCTTTCAATGTATGAGAATATGGACTTTCACCTAATCCATCAATTAATCCGGCTAATAATGTAATTACCACATAAATAATTCCAAAGTAAATTGTCCAAAATTTTAATAAAGATCTGTGTTTTAATTTTCCCATAGTCTTCATATGTGGCATTTTGTAGACTATAATTGCAACAATTACCCAAAGTAAAGGAGTAATTATATATGAAAATATATAACTACCAACATAATTAGTAATACGAGAATTTTCTAGAAAATATATTGATAATAAAAGAATAATTAATAAAGTTATTCTTTTAGATGATATTCTTGTAGGTGAATATTTGGGGGTTGTCTCCATTTTTATCCTCCTTTAGGTAAGATAAATAGTAGGATATTAAATAATATCCTACTATTATTTCTGATCTATATTATTCGTATTATCTGTATCTGTATTATCAATATAAGAATCGCTGATAGTAGTGTCATTCTTATCTTCTGATGGTTCTTCTTGTTCAGCTGCTTCTTTGATAAATTCTTCTTTAGATTCCTCATTAGTTATTACTTCTTCTTGTATTGGTTCATCTTTAGTTGCTTCGACTTTTGGCTCTTCTTGAATAGGTTTTTCAACTTCAACCTGTTCTTCTTTCTCAGCTGCTTCTTTGATAGATTCTTCTTTAGATTCCTCATTAGTTATTACTTCTTCTTGTATTGGTTCATCTTTAATTGCTTCGACTTTTGGCTCTTCTTGAATAGGTTTTTCAACTTCAACCTGTTCTTCTTTCTCAGCTGCTTCTTTGATAGATTCCTCTTTAGATTCCTCATTAGTTATTATTTCTTCTTGTATTGGTTCGTCAATAGCATCATTGCTAATAGATATTTCTTCAACTATTTGACTAGCTGCCATAGATTCACTCAATTGACTTGGAACTTGTTCTGTTAAACTCTCTTCTATTAATAATGCTTGTTGTTGTTCAGCAAGTAACCTCTCTTGTTCTAATCTTTCTTCTTCAAGTCGTTGCTGTTCAATAGCCCTTTCTAAATCTTCTTTTGCAATTGTCAATTCTAATTGCAAATTTTCTAAATCTAGTTTCATTCCTTCTAGTACCTTTGGATCTGGCCCAACTGTTATATCACCTTTTACATTAAGACTTTCTGTCCATATTCCATATCCCCCAGACATTAATATAAAAGCTAATGCTATACTTATAATTATTACAGTTCTTTTCCTCATATTTACCCCCACAATATTAATGGTAATTATATTCCTTGCTCAAATAATAACTTATAAAAAAAATTGTATTTTTTTACTTTATCATATTCCCTAATTTCTTCTTTTAACCTACTTATATCATCATTTAATTGATTTACCTTATTTTCAAGCCTTCCAATTTCTCCTTCATCATATAATGAAGCTACATTAGAATTAATATAATAATTACATAATTTATTTATATTATTATTTTCACTATCAGATGCTGATATATTTAAAGTAAACGATTCTGCTTCATTGTTAGGATCAACTATTTTATTCATATCTATAACATCATTTGTACCAACATATTTACTCATAGGTGTGAATTTATTTTTAGTAGTTGATATATCCTTATGTTTTGTAATCTCTCCATCATTTTCAATTATTAGTTTGCTAAATTTTGAAGGTATAGTTCCTTGATTTTCAATTACTATTGGAATATCATTTTTAAAGGATGGATAAACATACCCTTCTATTTTCAAATTGCTATCATCAATAACTTTCATATTAAAACTCTCACAATTTTCTAAAGGCAACTTTTTCTCATCTACCTTAAATGTAGTAAATATACTCGCAGTTGTTATTTTAGTTTCCAAAAATAAACCCTGAGTCCAGAATGCATATCCTACCCCCATTAAACTAAAAGTTGATATTATTACAATAGAAATGATAAACTTCTTTCCAAATACTTTTTTATGACTTTTTTTATGCATAAGTCACACCTCCTGGTGAAAACTGGTTTACTAATAAAGCTGCTTGTGTTCTATGGTTTAAGTCTAGTTTTAATAAAATACTGCTTACATGTTTTTTTACAGTATATTCTGATATAAATAATTTCTTTGCTATTTCAAAATTACTCATACCCTTGCCTAATTCAACCAAGACGTCATATTCTCTTGGTGTTAAATCTTCAAAAATGTTATTAGAACTTTCAAGCTGATACTTAGTGATTTCAGGATCAATATATTTTCTACCCCTTAAAACTATATTTATTGCATAAATTATATCTTCTGCAAATGCATCCTTTAGTATATAGCCGTCTGCACCTGCTTCTTCTGACCTTATAAAGTCTTCTTTTTTTAATGATGAGGTAAGAATAATAAATTTAGTATCAAATGCTTTATTTTTTATTCTTTTAATTATATCTAGTCCATCTTCCTTTCCTAAATTTAAATCTACAATTGCAAGATTTGGTTTTTGCAAATTTATTATGTTTACAGCTTCGTTTACATTTGCCGCTTCTAAAACTGTTTTAATATTATTTTCGCACGCAAGAATAGACAAAATGCCCTTTCTAACTAAAGGGTGATCATCTACAACTAGTATCTTCATAAAGCAGCTGCTCCTTTCTGTATCGTGTTTGGCAATGTAACGTTAATTGTAGTTCCGCTGTTCAATTCACTCTCCATATTTATTTCCCCGTGTAATATTTCCGTTAATTGATTCAAATTTTGTATACCTATGCCATTCGTAGAAGCCTTCATTACATTCTTTAAATCAAATCCTATACCATCATCAATTATGCTAAGGTTGGTGTATTCAGATGTAATATTTAATTTTATTTCAATATTTTTTGCTTTACCATGTCGGACAGCATTTCCTATGCCCTCGCAAATCATTCGATACAAGGTTTTCTTTTGTTCAATTGAAAGAGTTTCAATACTTCCATGAATACTAAATGGAATATTAACATGGTTTAATCTCTTTATGTCATCAATATATCTTTTAATATCCAGATTAAAACTGCTGTGTCCTGATTTCTTCCAACTAAGTCCGTATATCTTATTTCTAAGTTCCTTCATGGTAGAATCAATAATCTCTCTAAATTGATTTAGTTCATCTGTAATCTCAATAGGTTTATAATTATTTAAATTCTTAATTAGTGAAAACATTCCGCAAGACATGCTAAAAAGTCTTTGCAACACGGTGTCATGTATCTCATTTGCTATTCTATTCTGTTCTTCAGTTATTAATAAGCTGTCGTTTATTTCTTCCAATGTCAACCTTTCAAACGCATTTGAAATCAATTCAGATAAAAATTGTAATTGATAAGCGTTGTTACTGTATATTATGTTATCCTCATTGCTGTTAGCTTCCATACCCAACACCCCATATGTAGCATAGCTGGAACTGACAGATATAATCAGAAACTTAGAATTTAATATGCAAATTTTTAATGGAATATCAGATTGTAAAATTTTATTTAACTCTTTTAATATATGCTCTTCCGTGGTTTTTAATAAGTAATTTTCCTCAGAAAATAACATTTTATTAGAATTAATATCATAGTAAAATACTATATTTGTCTTTGTAATTCTTTTTATATGCTCAAATGCAAATTTTATTATCCCTTCTCTATTTCCTTGATTGGTTAAAATATTTACTGATTGGTACAACTCCTTAATATGATCTATGGATTCAAGTATCATCTTATTGGCTATTTCTAATTGAATATTTGCTTCTTTAAGCCTTAGGCTCTCTTCTTTTGCCTTTCTTATAAAAATTGCCAAAACTTGAATTGCAACAATTATCATAATAAAACTTAAGAACAAATTAGATTCGTCCTTAAGAAATTTTAAAATATATATATTATTATCTGTAAAATATTTCATAATTATTCCATAACATAAAAAATATATGAAAAAATTAATCCAACCATATAAATCCTTCAAAAATATAAAACTTATTAATATGGTATTTAAGCTATACCAGATAAATGGACTTTTTATTCCCCCTGACGGTACCAAAAGCAATATATTTCCAATAATTTCAATGATAAGTAATACTTTTATGCTTTTTTGAGATTTCTCATATATAGGATATAAATATGACAATATTAATGAAGATACTGAAAGACAACCTATAATTATCATTTTTCTTATTAACCCATGCTCTGGGTTATTTAATATATAAAACATAGATGTAATAAAAAAGGATATAAATCTATAAGTAACTAATATCTTTGATTCATCCGATTTATCTTTAAAGAAAATTCCTAATTTTCTAACTAATTTTGATATCAATATTGTCACCCCATTATTAAAAAACAAAACAAAAACCAACTATTTATATTAGTTGGCCGGTTGCACCACTTACTCCATATGTTCTGAGGTGCCCAAGTTAAGAACATACTTCATTGTATCAAAATAATATATACTAGAGTATAACAATATGATTTGTTATTTCATGTCAAAAGTTGAAACCTACATTCAAAACATTATTTTAATTTTTTAGAAATGGGGTGTTTATATGACTTTTTTTATATTTTATTGTCATAATTTATTATATTCATTATAATTTTAAAGATTATTTATACTTTCAGACTTTTGTCAAACCCTATTCATGTCATCCTGAACGCAGTGAAGGATCTCTTAAAACATTCTTAAGATGAGATTCTTCGGCTTCGCCTCAGAATGACAAGGTCGAAAAAGACAAGGAGCATTTTTCTCCTTGTCTTTTTATATTATTTCTATTCTATTGATTTACTTCTGTTGTTTCTGTATTTTCCATAGTTTCAGTATTTATAACATTTTCTGTGTTTGTTTCTGTGTTATTCGCATCTTGCGAACCATTAATCATTAAATTTAACTGATTTAATATGTTTTCAAGTTCTTGTATACTTTCTCCGTAGGCTGCCCAGTCTCCACTTTGAGATGCTTCATTTGCTTCATTAAATATTCCATTGGCTCGTTCAATCAAGTCATTTATATTTGTGTTATCATATTGTCCATCATCCTGTTTTTCTGGTTCTTCTCCGGAAATTACTCCGAAAATTTTGTTTAATGCTTCTTCAAGAGTAGGTGCCATCAATATTTTTTCACCCAATGAAACAACTACCATTTTCATTTCCGGGAAATTACTTTCTGTATCGGACTTCAAATAAATCGGTTCAACGTACAGTAATGAATCCTCTATAGGAACAACCAGTGTATTTCCTCTTAAGACTGTTGAACCTACCTGGCTCCACAATGTAAGCTGTGATGAAATTACTGTATCCTGATCTATTTTAGTTTCTATCATATTTGGACCGGCAATTGTCTTGGTCTTTGGAAACTCATATAGAACCAATTCTCCGTAATTGTCTATGTCATTCCTTGCAGCCAAAAGAGCTATCATGTTGTCTTTGTTTTGAGGAGTATATTGTGTAGTCAATAAAAATTCAACATTTTCTTCTTCGGGCAACTTAAACATCAAATAGCTTGATCCAACAGACTGTTCTCCATTATTCATATATTTTTCATTTGCTATATCCCAATAATCTTCTCTTCCGAAAAATACTGTAGGATTTTCTATATGGTAAAGTCTGTACATATCTGCTTGCACATCAAAATATGACTGTGCATATCTTACATGATTTTTAATACCTTCCGGCATCTCACTCATTGGTTTAAATAAATCAGTAAATATTTTATCATATGTTTTAATAACAGGATCACTTTCATCTGCTATGTAAAAATCTGTTGATCCATCATATGCATCTACTACAACTTTTACGGAATTTTTTATGTAATTTACACTCCACCCTTCAATAAACTTATCTGTCGGTTGAGAATATGGAAATCTGTCACTTACTGTAAAACCTTCAACAATCCAATACAGTTTTCCATCTTCTTGATTAACTACAACATATGCATCAGGATCATAATATAAAAATGGAGCTATTTCAGATACCCTTTCCATAATGTTTCTATTTAAAACTATCTTACTGTTACTATCTATATTATTAGAAATCATAAGCCTGTAGCTTGCTTCTCTTATGCTGAACAGCAATCTGTTCATAAATGAAAGATTAATGCCTGCAGTTCCTTCATACACTGTTTCCATATTGTCAGAACCCGATGGATAATCAAATTCTTTTTCATCCGTATTCACAATAACATATTCATTTGCCATTTCACCAAAATATATTTCAGGTTTATTAATTTTAAAATCTGTAATTGTAGTTGGAGGTATATTCTTCACAACCATTTCCGGTTGTCCTTGACCGGTTACTTTATTAACCTGTGAAAGAGTTATTCCATAACCATGAGTATATTTTAAATATTGATTTATCCAAGTTTTAGCCTGCTCATTGAGTCTGCTTTGGTCAAGTTCTCTCGCAGATAAAAATACCTGTTTATAATCTCCGTCAATAACATATCTGTCAACATCCACATCATTAAAAACATAGTAAGGTCTTATTCCCTGTAGCTGATTGTATACCTGTATTAAAGGTTCTTGATCATTTATTCTTATATTATCTATAACTTCCTGATTAATTTTTATGTCTTCAATCGTTAAATCATTATTAGCTGGAAATTTTACAAGCTTTACATCATCCAGCCCATAAGCCTTTTGCGTGCTTTGTATGCTGTATTCCATATACTTTGTTTCTTTCGATAGTTGGTCAGGTTCAACAATAAAATTTTCAACACCACCCGCTAATGCTGTTCCTACGATTGACAAAACAATGAGTCCTGCAGGTACCGCAAGTGAAAACATCATATTTTTTCGTTTTGCTCCAACAAAAAACGTTATTGCTGCAATAAAGCAACCGACTGATAAAACTCTGTACACATTCAATGTAATATTTATATCTGTATACCCTGCCCCAAAAACTTTTCCAAGATGTGAATAAAGTAAATCATAACTTCTCAATGCAAAGCGTATACCTAATAAAATAAATACAAAAACACCTACAAAAGCCAATTGATTTATTATTTTAGTTATAAACTTTTTATTAAGCACTGAACTAAAATCTATTTGGCGAGGAAATTGTGTCATATTTTCAAAGTGATCAGACATTTTCTTTATACTATCTTTAATTGCAAGATAACCATAAAATAATACTGTTATAACTATGAGCATAAATAATATATTGATTAAAAAATCAACAACAGTATTTATTAAAGGCAGCTTAAACACATAAAATTCCATATCATTGTTAAAAATCGGGTCTACAAAACCAAAACTTTTACTGTTTATAAACTGTAGTATTTCAAACCACATAGTAGATACTATATTTACAGTAATAATAAAGCTGATTCCAACAGATAAAATACTTATCCACAGCCCTGTTTTTTTATTGGTATCAATATTCACAATTTCTGTTTCTGCATCATATTTCTTTTTAAGTTTTTTTATAAATACATTCAACAAAATGCTCAATAAAACAAAAATAGGAATTCCTATCATAAACTGAAATTTTAATTTAGTTAAAAATGTTTCTGTATATCCAACTTCATTAAACCACAAATAATCGGTAAAAAATTTTATTGCACCACCAAAAGAATTAATTATTAAAAATAAAATAATTATAATTCCAATGGTAAAAAATCTGTTTTTATTCTTCATATTTCCTCCTTAGAAATAATTAAATATGTGGTTATTTTTAAAAATACAATATATTATCCAATAATTATATTATTTGTTAAATTCAACTCTTAATTTTTCCAAAGATTTTTTTTCTATTCTGGAAACTGTCATTTGAGAAATATTTAGTTCTTTTGCGATATCACTTTGTGTTTTATTAGAATAAAATCTTTTAATAATTATTTTTCTTTCTAATTCATTTAATTTATCCATAGATTTTTTAATAAACTCTTCATTTTCAATTTTAATGAAATATGTATCATCTGAGCCCACTACATCCATTAGTGATATATCACTTTCATCATTGTTCGTGTCAAACTTTTCATCCAGTGACTGCGAATTGAACATTTTTCCTGCTTCGAATGCTTCTAATACTTCTTCTTCTGTAATATGTATATATTCTGCAATTTCTTTAATTGTTGGAGCTCTGTTAAATTGACTTGCAATAAGATTGTTATAATCATTTACTTTTTTTGAAACTTCCTGAATTTTTCTAGGCACTTTAATAGCCCAACCTTTATCCCTGAAATATTTTTTAATTTCTCCAAGTATAGTTGGCGTTGCAAAACTTGTAAATTCAAATCCCTTTGAAATATCAAATCTTTCAATGGCATAGATTAAGCCCATACATGCTATCTGATATATATCATCGTGTTCAATACCCCTGTTGCTGTATTTCCTGGATATAATTTCTGCCATATATTTATATTTATCAAAAATTTGATTTCTTACTTCAATATCCCTTGTTTCATTATACAGAAAAAACAAATCTTGATTTTTTATGTTTTTGGGATTTTGATTAGCTCCATTCATATTATCAATGCCTATTCCTTACTCATATTCTTTTCAAATATTATTTTTTTATTTTTTAAATCAAAATTGTAATTGTCTGCCAAGCTCTCAATAATCATAATGCACATTTCACTGTTTATTTTGTTCTCTTCTGTAATTTCACCTTCATTTAAATCGGAAACTTCAACTTGTAAGCTTTTATTACATAGATGATAATCAATATTTAATGGTTCATTGTTGTGTTCAACATTGTTAATAAAAAATGTACATACTTCCGAAACAATAACTTTCAAATCTTCTATATCGTCAACATTAAAACAACCTAAATTTGACAATGCTGAAGTAGTAAGTCTTATAGTACTCATGTATTCTGATTTTTTAGGAATAATTAAATTAATCTTGTCCATTTTTTAACTCCTGAATATCGAATACTTTAATTAAGCCTGTTATGTCAAAAAGCTTATAGATATTTGATTTTAAATTTGATATTTTAATATTTAAACTATTTTCCTGCATTTTCTTATAAATACTCATCAAAACGCCAAGTCCTGTACTGTCAATGTACTCCAATTTTTCTCCATTAATCGTAATATTTAATTTATTATTATCAATTAATTCAAATATTTTATTTTTCAATTCAGGAGAGGTATAAATATCTACCTCACCTACAGGTTTTATTTCTAATTCATTTTCTGAAGTTATACTGTATTCTATTTTCAAAGACATACTATTTCCTCCGATTTATTCTTAATCCTCTGCTTCAATATCGACGTCATCTTCTGAAAAAATTTTCGCAATAGAGGCAACCTTATCGTCACCATTCATTCTCATTGCAATAACTCCCTGAGTATCTCTTCCCATAATTGAAATACCAGATGAATGCATTCTTATAATAGATCCATTTGTGCTTAAAATCATAAGGTCATCTTCTTTTTCAACAATCAATGAACCAACAATCAACCCTGTTTTTTCATTAATGTTGTGTGCTTTCATACCTTTACCGCCTCTATTCTGGCATCTGTATTCCTGGGACAAAGTTATTTTAGCATAACCATTTTCTGTAACAGTCAAAATATATTTATTTTCATCGCTTTCTTTAATAATGCTCATTGAAACAAGTTCATCGTCGTCTGATGTAGTGATAGCCTTAACTCCCATTGTGTTTCTTCCTGTATCTCTTACATCATTTTCACTGAATCTTATTCCTTTGCCATCTTTCGTAACAATGAATATATCCTTTGTTCCATCTGTTTTATTGACACTAATAAGCTCATCGTCATCAGCTATTTTAATTGCAACAAGACCTGTTTTTCTTGATGTATTAAATTCGCTCAATTTCGTTTTCTTTATAATTCCCTTTTTAGTTGCGAGAATTAAAAATTCATTTTCATTTTCAAAATCTCTTATAGGAATTATAGCTCTTATTTGTTCACCTGCCTCAATATTTATTAAATTAATTTCAGCAGTTC
>NZ_JAWQJF010000108.1:0-20185 GCF_033447055.1 Sedimentibacter sp. | reverse complement strand
TGGCGACGATTATCCTTGAACTATATTTTTGCGATTTTCTAGGTTCATATATACCTAATTTTTTTGACCTTGTTTTTCATAAGCTACTTTACACTATCGGTAAAGCTTTTTGCCTACTGTAAATTTAAGAGTATTTTTTTTCATTTCACTTTTATCATAAGCCTTTAAAATAAAATACGACACTGCTAAAGATGCCAATGAAGCAACAGCAGAAATCATGTCCTTATTGGGGCTGTCAAGAAGAAGTTGAACTATTCCTATAGTTGCCATCATCAATAAGAACGGAACTCCGTAAAGCACAAATATCTGTTTAAACACCACTTCATTTTCTGTGGTTATTTCTACATAATCACCAACATTATAATCGCTGGTAATATCAGTTTCAAATATTACGCCATTTACTTTACTACTTTCGCTGCAATTTGAACAACTGCGTTTGCAAGTTCCGGATCTTCTTACTGAAATTGTTGCTTTGTTTCCATTTATTTTTTCTATTTTTCCTACTTGATCCATTTTTTATTCCTTTCTGTTACTCCATTACCTGAATTTCCAATTCCTTTAACTGTTTTTCTGTTACACCGCTAGGAGAATCTGTCATCAAGCATGATGCGCTTTGAGTTTTAGGGAATGCAATTACGTCTCTTATATTATCACTGTTTGTTAAAAGCATCATAAATCTGTCAAGTCCATAAGCAATTCCTCCATGAGGTGGTACTCCATATTTAAATGCTTCAAGCAAATATCCGAATTTATCATTAGCTTCATCATCTGTAAAACCTAAAGCTCTAAACATTCTATTCTGCAATGTTCTATTTGTGATACGGATGCTTCCGCCACCTATTTCATCTCCGTTTATTACTATATCGTAAGCTTTTGCTCTCACTACTCCAGGATTTGATTCTATTTTATCTATATCTTCATCTACAGGAGCAGTAAAAGGATGATGCTTTGCAACATATCTATCTTCTTCTTCACTGTATTCAAACAATGGGAATTCAGTTATCCATACAAGTTCAAATTTATTTGAATCAATTAAATTCTTGTCATGAGCTATTTCAATACGAAGAGCTCCCAATGCAGTATTTACTACTGATTCTTTGTCAGCAATAATAAATACTATATCTTTTTCCTTTATTTCCAGTGTTGACATTAATTCATTAATTTCATTTTCACTTAAGAATTTAGCTATTGGTGAGTCAAATGTTGCATTTTCATATTTAAACCACGCTAAACCTTTAGCTCCGTATGTTTTAACAAATTTTTCAAGCTTTGATATGGCTTTTTTAGAAAATTCTTCAGAAGAACCATCTATTTTAACGCATTTAATCAAACCTCCATTGTCATATGTTGATTTAAATGCATTAAATTCTGAATTCTTAAATAATTCAGTAATGTTATGAAGTTCATATCCAAAACGAAGGTCTGGTTTATCGCAGCCGTATTTGTCCATTGCAACCTGGTATGACATACGTTTAATAGGAAGAGCTATATCTACATTTTTTATTTCCTTGAATATTTTTTGAATCAATTTTTCATTTATGCTTATAACGTCCTCTACATCCACAAATGACATTTCAATATCCACTTGTGTAAATTCAGGCTGTCTGTTTGCTCTTAAATCTTCATCTCTGAAACATCTAACTATTTGATAGTATCTGTTCATGCCCGAAACCATCAAAAGCTGTTTGTAAAGCTGCGGTGACTGAGGCAATGCGTAAAAATTTCCCGGATTAACTCTGCTTGGCACAAGATAATCCCTTGCTCCTTCCGGAGTCGGCTTAGCTAGAAATGGTGTTTCAATCTCATTGAAGCCATTGTCATACAAAAAGTCTCTTATTACCTTTGAAGTCTTACTTCTTGTTAAAAGATTCTTTTGCATGCTAGGTTTTCTTAAATCTAGATATCTGTATTTTAAACGCATTTGTTCTGATACATCATCATTGTCTTTTATATAAATTGGAGGAGTTTCTGCTGTATCTAAAATTTTAAGTTCATGGATATATACTTCTATTTCTCCGGTTGCCATTTCAAGATTTTTAGATTGTCTTTCTAAAACTTCTCCTCTTACAGCAATAACAAATTCACTTCTTAAGCTTTCTGCTTTTTCAAAAGCTTCTTTGTTTACATCAATGTCAAATACAATTTGAATTAAACCTGTTATATCTCTTAAATCTGCAAAAATCAAACCTCCGAGGCTTCTTCTTTTTTGAACCCACCCCATCAGCACAACTTCGTTGCCAATATGACCGTTGTTTAATTCACCGCACATATTAGTTCTTCTGAGCGTTCCCATCATTTCCATAACTTATCCTCCAAGTATAATATCAAAAAAAATAACTCATCCTATTAGGGACGAGTAAACCCGCGTTGCCACCCTACTTGGACTAAAAATAGTCCCTCTCAATTAGTGGTTTTTGCTTAATAGAGTGTCTTCACCATAAGTAGTTAATAACAGGCTCTCAACACCCCTGTCTTGCTGGAATTAATTTTTATGACTACTCTTCCCCACGCAATTTGTTTACAATAAAACTAACACAACACATAATATTTGTCAATACAAAAATTTAGTCAAAAAAATTATAAAAATTACTAAAAAAATTCGCTTTACTATTTTTGCTTTCTTCATCCACAAGTTCATCCAACGTATTAAATGAGTATCCCAACTCTTTGTACTTTGTAAGCAATTCATCAAGTATTTCTGAATTTGTTTTTGACGTGCTGTGCAATAAAACTATAGCTCCGGGATGAATACGAGGAATTAATTTCTCAAAAGCCTGTTCTTTTGTTGGTTGTTTATCTTTACACCAATCTGCATAAGCAAGACTCCAAAATATTGTTTTATAACCAAGTTCATTTGCCATTTCTAGATTATTTTCACTAAATCTCCCTTGAGGCGGCCTGTAATACTTAGATATTTCTTGACCTGTTATTTCTTTGAACATAGCTTCTAAGGAAGTTAACTCTTTTTTAAAAGATTCCTCATCAAAAACCTTTGACATATCAGGATGATTATAAGTGTGATTTGCCACTATGTGTCCTTCATTAATCATGCGCTTAACAAGTCCAGGTTCTTCTTCTAAATAATGCCCTACTAGAAAAAATGCGGCTTTTACATCATGTTTTTTTAAAGTATCAAGAATATTAGCTGTATACCCATTTTCATATCCCGCATCAAATGTAAGATATGCAATTTTTTCATCAGTTTTATCAACATAATATGCATTGTATTTTTTTAGATAATCATACGTCGCATTACCTACAGGAGCTTTTCCTTCTGTATTAAATTTAAGTCCCCAATTAGAAATCTCTGCAGAAACAGAAACAGAAAATCTATTAATTGTTTCATTAACAATTAAACCAACAAACAAAAGAACAGCACACCCCAAAATCAATTTAAGATACCTTTTTTTAATATATATTAACAATAATCTCACCCCTTTATTTATTTATATAAATAATCGTACGAGATATGAATAATAAATATTAAATTAATTTTTACATAATTTACCATTCTGTGTAATAGATGTAAGTTTGACATAATTAGTTTAATGAATTATAATATTTAAGTAAAATGTTTTCATATTAACTGCTTAAATCAAGTTACAATTGGAGAAGCCTATGCTAGAACATTTAATTTCAGTAATCGTCCCAAATATTGCTCACATTTTAGAGTTAATCGGAGTTTTTATTATTGTTTATTCAGCATTTAAAGCATTTGTCAGATATGCCTTGCGTTTTTTTACTTTTTCTGACGAAACAATTAAAATCGAATTTTCTCAAGCTTTAGCAGTTGCTTTGGAATTTAAACTAGGCGCGGAAATTCTAAAAACTTTAGTTATAAGAACAATCAATGAATTAATAATACTTGCATCCATAGTTATTTTGAGAGCTGCATTGACTTTAATAATACATTGGGAAATTGAATCAGATTCAAAAAGAGCAAATCATTTTACAAAAATTGAACAAGCTCAAAAAAAACATAAAAAAATTGAAAAAGAACAAGAAACAGATGAAAACAGTCACTGAAATTTCTGGTGACTGTTTTTTTTAAAATAAAATATAACCTAATTAATTAAACCACTTTTCTGCGTAATCATTGCAGCAATTTTTTCTTTTTATTGATAATTTCATCTATTCGAGCAGAGTATTCCTCTAAACTCTTAAAATTACGAACGGGCACATGCTTGTTATATTCTGTCATAATCTTGCTTGAAGCACCTATACCGCATGCAAGTATTGTTTCCATTTCTTCTATAATAATCATGTTGTAGATACTTTCCTTTGATAACAATGTATAGCCTACATTTTCTGAATTTCCTTTAATGTTTTTTTGCCTGTACATATAATATGGTTTGTAACCGTGGTTTTTAGACTTTTCTTTTATAACATCATGCATTTTTCTAATTAATTCATAATCCTTCAACAATTCACTGCTTTCTCTTGTAAGCTCAGAATTCTTTTTATATGCCAGACAATGAACTGTAATATTTTCAGGTCGCAGTTTAATGACCTCTTCGATGGTGTGTTTTACATCCTCTTCGGTTTCTCCCGGAAAGCCTAATATAATATCCATATTAATGGATTCAAAACCTATCTCTCTTGCAATTTGGTATTTCTCAACTATATCTTCAACTGTGTGATTTCTCTTCATCGCTTTAAGAGTTTTTCCATTCATTGTCTGAGGATTAATGCTGATTCTATTAACAAAATTATTTTTCAAGCAAATTAATTTTTCCTTGCTTAATGTGTCCGGTCTTCCGGCTTCAAATGTAATTTCCCTGATTTTATATAAATCATAAAATTTTTTAATGGATTTAAATATTCTGTTTATTTGCTCTTCATTTAAAACAGAAGGTGTTCCTCCTCCAATATAGACAGTATTTAAATTTAAGTTTTTATTTAATGCAAATTCTATGGTTTTTTCTATTTCATACACCAACGTATCTAAATACGCATTTATTTTATCGTCATTGCAATTTACGTAAGAAGTAAATGAGCAATAACTGCACTTTGTCGGACAAAATGGAATTCCGATATATAAATTGTAGTTATTCATATTTACTTCATCATCTATATATTTTTCTTCTATTTCTATTATATCAAACAGAAGCTTAATTTTTTCATCAGTTACTTCATATGTTTCTTTCAATATTTTTTTTATTTTTTCATCGCTGTTTCCATATTTTCTTGCCGTCAACATTATTTTTACAACTCTAACCCCGGTTAAAATTCCATAGTCCGGAATAACTTTGTAATAACTTTTCAACACTTGGTGCATTGCTTTTACAATTAAAATCTTTTTAAGTTTCTTTTCGTTATCTTTTTCTAACAATATTTCATCGCTTCTGTATTTTGAGCTGTATAATAAATCATTGTCCCAATATAATAAGGAGGTGCTTATTAAAACACCTTCTTTTTCTTCTAATGTTGAAACAATTCCTAGTTCTTTATTTTCTTTTAATTGAACTATATTTTTAATTTCATAATTTATGTTTAAGTCAAAAATTCTTAAGGCATTTCTTGCTTCATACTCAAAATTATGCCCTGAAAAATAAAATGTAAGCATTCTTTCTCCTTTAATTTACAAAGGGATTGCTTAATTTTTCAGATTTAATTGTAGAAGGAGAATTGTGTCCGGGATAAATTATAATATCTTCATCATATTTAAAAATTTTCTCCTGAATAGAATTAATTATTTCTTCAAAAGATCCTCCCGGGAAATCAGTTCTGCCAATTGAATTGTTAAAAAGTGTATCCCCTGTCATCATTATATTTCCTACTTTTATACATATGCCGCCCTTTGTGTGTCCCGGAGTATGAATTATTTCAAATTTCAAATCAGAAAGATGAAGCTCGTCGCCATCTTTAAGCATTCCATCCGGATTTATAGAAATATTTTTACCAAATAAAACTTTGGACAAATTTGTCTGGCTATCTATTAATGCTTGTGCATCATCTGCATGAATATATACTTTCACTCCATATTTTTCTACAAGTTCTTCAACAGCACCTATATGATCTCCATGAGCATGTGTAAGTATTATCATCTTCGGTTTTACGCCTAATTCAATGATTTTTTTGTCAATTTTATTAAACTCTGCTCCAGGATCTATTATCGCAGCTTCCTTTGTTTCATCACTTCCTACAATATAACAATTTGAATAATAAGATCCAACTGTAATTGCTTCAAATATCATAATTCTCTCCTAAAATATTTTTTTACTGTCAAGCAAAATAGTTACAGGGCCATCATTTACAAGTTCAACTTGCATATCTGCGCCAAATTTTCCTGACTCGGTTACAATTTCAAGTTTCTTCATATTGCTTATGAATTTCTCATACATTGGCACAGCTTTATCAGGAACTGCTGCTTGAGTAAAGCTTGGCCTTCTGCCTTTTCTTGCATCTCCAAGCAATGTAAACTGAGATATTACTAAGATGCTGCCTTGAACATCCATAAGACTTTTATTCATTTTCCCATTTTCATCTTCAAAAATTCTCAAATTAACAACTTTATCACACATATATTCCAAATCTTTTTCTTCGTCAGATTCTTCAACGCCCAGCAAAAGCATTATACCATTGTCTATGTGGCCAATAATAATATTTTCAACAGATACACTGGCACGTTTTACACGTTGTACCACACCTCTCAACTTATCACCTGCTTTATTTTTTGTTTCTATAAACTTCTAAAACTCCACTAAGTTTCTTTATTTTTTTAATTAAATCTTCAATTTGCTTTGTTTCATTAATTTCAAATCCTATGTCAACAATTGCAATTTTTTCTTTGTTTATTCTTAAGTTAAGTGATACTGCATTAAGTTTTGCTTCTGCATACAAAGAAGTAAGATCTTGCAAAAGTCTTGGTCTGTCTAACGCTTTTATTTGAAGTTCGCTTATAAATGTGGCTTGTTTTCCAAAATCCCATTCAACTTCTATAAATCTTTGATTTTCTGAATCTGTTAAGTCGTGAATATTTGTACAATCAGCTCTATGAATCGAAACACCTCTGCCTCTTGTAATATAACCTACAATGGCATCACCCGGAACAGGATTGCAACATTTAGAAAAACGTACTTTAACATTGTCAATTCCCTTTATCACTACACCTGAAGCATGATTCTCTATTCTGTATGGTGATTTATTTATAATACTGGTATTTTTCTCAAGATTCTCGATTTTTTCCAGTTCTATTTTATCTTTGTTTTTTTCTAAATATAACAGTTTTAGCCTGTTTACAATTTGTATTTCCGTTATGCCTCCGTTTCCTACAGCTGCATAAAGATTATTTGCAGTAAACATGCTGTACTTTTCAGCAACAAATTTAACCCAATCATCTTTCAATAAATCCGAAACCAGGTACCCTTGTTTTTTTATTTCTCTTTCAACAAGTTCCTTTCCCTTTTCAAGATTAAAGTCTTTATCTTTTTCTTTGAAAAATTTTCTAATTTTGGACTTAGCTTCACTTGAAGCTGCTATTTTAAGCCAGTCTCGGCTTGGTCCGGCACTTGACTGAGATGTCAAAACTTCTATTTGATCACCTGTTTTAAGCTTTGTGTCAATTGGCACTATTCGCCCGTTAACCTTAGCTCCAACACACTTATTTCCTACAGCACTATGAACTCTGTATGCAAAATCTATTGGTGTTGATCCTGTTGGAAGGTTAACAACTTCTCCTTTTGGAGTAAATACAAATACTTCATCTGAATATAAATCTATTTTCAATGCTTCCATAAATTCCTGGGGGTCATTTGTTTCCTGCTGCCACTCAAGCATTTGTCTTAGCCAGTTTAATTTTTCTTCATAATTTGTTTGCTCATCTATTCCTTCTTTATATTTCCAGTGAGCAGCAATACCATATTCAGCCGTTCTATGCATATCCAAAGTTCTTATTTGTATTTCAAACGGTTCTCCGTCTGGTCCAATAACTGTTGTATGCAAAGACTGATACATATTTGGTTTTGGCATTGCTATATAATCTTTGAATCTTCCCGGTACAGGCTTCCAAAGAGTGTGGACAGTTCCTAATGCTCCATAACAGTCTTTTATGCTATCAACAATTAATCTCACAGCTATTAAATCATAAATCTGTTCAAAAGATTTGTTTTTATAATACATTTTTTTGTATATGCTGTAAAGGCTCTTTGGTCTTCCCTTAATATCAGCTTCTATTCCAGACTCATTAAGCTTTTCTTTCATTGTAGATATTATGTTAGATATATACTCTTTTCTTTTTTCACTTTTTTCCTGAACTTTTTTAGCTAAATCTTTATATCCTTCAGGATCGATGTATTTTAAACTTAAGTCTTCTAACTCCCACTTAATTGATGCCATACCAAGACGATTAGCAATTGGAGCATATATTTCAATTGTCTCCATTGCCTTTTGTTGCTGTTTTTCTATTGGCATGTATTCCAACGTTCTTATATTATGAAGGCGGTCTGCGAGCTTGATTATTACCACTCTTATATCCTTAGACATAGCAATTATCATTTTCCTTAAAGATTCAGCTTGACGCTCTTCTTTATTTCTATATTTAACTTTGCTAAGTTTTGTGACCCCATCAACCATGTTAGCTATTTCTTCGCCAAATTCTTTTTTAATGTCATCATAAGTTATACCTGTATCCTCAACAACATCATGGAGAAGACCTGCTGCAATTGTTTGAACATCAACATGCAAATCAGCTAAAATGAGCGCAACATTGTATGGGTGAATAAAATATCTTTCACCAGAAAATCTTGTCTGCGCATTTGAATGTGCCATTTCTGCATAATTATATGCTTTTACGACAACTCCAATATCTGCATTAGGATTATATGATTCTATTTGATTTATTATATTTTCCAACATTACGCTCACCACCTCTTCTGAGAATTTTCTATCTGTATTGTACCAATGATTCCACTTTGTAATTTAATAGTCTTTCTCTTCCCTTTAAGTCTTCCAACTCTATTACAAACCCAAGGCCAACAACTTCCCCGCCCAATTTTTCAACCAGCTTAGCCGCTGCAAACATTGTTCCGCCAGTTGCCAGCAAATCATCTACTATTAAAACTTTTTGACCAGGTTGTATTGAATCTTTGTGTATTTCCAGTAAATCTTTACCATACTCTAAAGCATATTCATAACCGATTGTTTCAGCAGGCAGTTTCCCAGGTTTTCTTACAGGAACAAATCCAGTTTTCATTAAATATGCAAGGGGAGTAGCAAAAATAAAGCCTCTTGACTCTGGCCCAACGATTAAATCAACATCAACATCCTTAAATTTTTCTGCTAATTGATTTATACATTCATTAAGTGCTCCTGCATCCTTTAAAAGTGTTGTAATATCTTTAAAACTTATACCATCAACAGGAAAACCATCAATTACTCTAATTTTTTCTTTTAAATCCATATTTCCTCCGATTGAGATGATTATTTTTTAATGTACAATATATCATTTTTCAATGCATATTGTATATTTTCAGACTTTTTAAGTATGCAAATAATCTCATCTGCTGTTATTTTAATATTATATAATCTGTTTAATTTATCAACAAGCATAAATATATCTGTTTTAATAATTTTTGATTTTGTTTTGTCAATCATTGAATTTAACATTTTTATTTTATTTTCATCTATTCTATAATCAAGCTTTTCTTGTTCTTCCACATTATTTAAGACAAGTTGAATGCTTTTTTTACCATTGTATTCATTAATGCTCAAAGATACTGCGTATGTTGATGGTCTTGCGAGAACTTTCTCTAAAATATTAATTTTTCCAAAACCTATCACCGGTATATCCTTCGAATCGTCAGAAAGTAAAAAACTTATATGATTGCCCTCCTTGCCAACTTTTCTGATATTTTTTATAGTAACATTTTCAACCGCTAACACAGGTTTAGGGTTTCCTGCGCCAAACGGCTCAAATTTATTTATTTCATCATATAAATTAAAACTTACATCAGAAATTTTCAACAATGCATCAAGTTTTATTTCCTTATAGATACTTTCACTCAACAACATATTTCCAATATAACCATTTAACTCATTTGCAAAAATACTTATGTTCTTTTCTAATACAGTAAGTCCTGCTGCAAGTTTGTGACCGCCATATTTCACTAAATAACTATCTGATTCTTTAAAAGCTTCAAAGATATCTACACTTTCTATACTTCTTGCAGATCCTTTGCCTATTCCATCTTTAACCGATATTACAACACTTGGTTTTTCATACTTCTCAGTAAGTTTTGAAGCTACAATACCCAAAACTCCCTCGTGCCAGTCTGTTCCATAAACTACAATAACATTTTTTTTGTACAGAAAATCTGTTTCGATTTTATTAACAGCTTCGTTAAATATCTCTCCTTCAGTTTCCTTTCTTAATACATTTAATTTTTCCAGTTCAAGAGCAAGCATCTCAGCTTCATTTTCATCTTGTGTAAGCATTAATTTTATAGCTTTTCTTGCACTGTCCATTCTTCCGGCAGCGTTAATCCTTGGCGCAATAATAAAACCTATATGGTAAGATTCAATTGCTTTGTTATTAATTCCTGAAACTTCCATCAGCTTTTTAAGCCCTATTATCCTGGTGTTGTTAATTTTTTTTAATCCGTTGCTGGCAATTATTCTGTTATCTCCAATTAAATCAACAATGTCGGCAATAGTGCCAAGACAAGCAAGTTCTAAAAGAACATCTTCTATGTTATTTATTTTCAAATATCTGTTTAAATGCTTCAAAAATTTAAAAGACAGTCCTGCCGCACACAACTGCTTGTTTTTCGAAGGACAATCTTTTTGTTTTGGATTTATTATCGCATAAGCAGGAGGAATTTCATCTTTGCATTGATGATGATCCAGCACTATAACATCTTTATTAAAACTGGTGATTTCACGTATTTTTTCAACTTCTGCAATACCGCAGTCAACAGTTATCAACAAATCCGCTATTATTTCATTGTTTCTCAAAGATTCGATGAAATCACAGCTTATTCCATAGCCTTCGTTTTCTCTTTCCGGAACATAATAATCGACATTAGCACCGGCTTTTGATAAGAGAATGACAAACTGGCTTATTGATGTAATTCCATCAACGTCATAATCCCCATATATTAAAATTTGCTCTTTATTATGAATTGCTTCTAAAATTCTGTTGCAACCTTTTTGTAAATCTTTATAATTCTCTGCGCTCTCAAAATATTTGAAGTCCGGGTCAAGAAATTCTTTAATTTCTTCAAACGTACTAATATTTCTTTTTAAAAGTATTCTTGAAGAAATTTCAGAAAGATTAAAAGTATTGACTATTTTATCAATTTCAACCTGTTCATATTCATTGACTTTAAGCTTCACTTTTTTCATTGTATGAATTTGAACCAGCACCTTCACTAATTTTCGTTTCTATTTTTAACTCATCCATCTCTTTTGTTAATTGAACAACCATATCGTCCTTAACCTTATTCTTCTCTTCAAGTTCAGTAACTTTTGCTATGAGTGCAGCGTTATTGTCCTTTAAAGTTTGAATTTCAGTTCCCATTGCTTTAATACTGTTATCCGCTTGAATTTTATCATTTTCAAATGTTTTTAATTTGTTCTTGACTTCCTTTGATTCTGATCTCTTTTTAAATTGTCTTGATGATCCCAATATAAGCACCATTACAGCGCCAATAATAAGACACGCCATCATTAACAATGCTAAAGGCATCCTATATGTTGCAAGAAACAAATCCACATCCACCGGTGTACCATTTTGAATAGCAAAAATGGAAACAAAAATTGCAATTACTAATGTTACAATAAAACCAATTTGCATATTAACACTCCTCTCCCGTGAAAAATCAAAATTTATTTACTTCCCCCAAAATGTTTATAAATATTAACATCTTATTACAGGAAACAGCTATATTATACTATATATCAGTATATGTTTACCACTATTTTTTGTTTTTAAACTAATATTTCTTCATTTAATCAATTATTCATTATTTTTAGCTGAGTTTAGCTTCTATTTATCAAGCATTTAAATTATTTCAAACTGCCAAAATACTTTAGTTAATTACCTTCATCAACTAAACTAAAAAGTAGTGGCTTAGCCACTACCTTTATTTATTCTCGCACTTTTGATTTCCTACAGTACAAGAAGTTTTGCATGCAGATTGACATGAAGTTTGGCATTCTCCGCATCCTTTGCCGCTCATATTATCTGTTAGTTTTGTTTTATTAAGTGTTTTTATATGTATCATATTTGACCTCCTTATAAGCTTTATAAATTATAGCATTTTTGGAGATTATTTAAAAGCATTTTTTTACAATTTAAATAATTTAAATTATTTAAATTGTTTTACCTTGTAACCATTCGTTGTTTCATATTTACCCCTAAAACACCTCCAAGAATTGAAACAGGAAGGTAAAGTAAATGACGCAATATGCTTATTTCCTCTGCATAGTTAAATAATACTTTCATAAGCAACACTAAAGCAAAATAAACAATCCAAATTTCAATACCTCTCAATAAACCATTTTCATGAACTTTTCTTGAATAAAATAATGATACAACAAACATACAAACAGGCACAATAAAATTATAAGCAATTTCCATCGATGGTTTATCAGAAAAATAATATATATATATAGTAAGAGTAAAAAATAAAGCCAGTATCATAACTAATAAATAAAGAGAATATCGGACCAATTTACCTATTCTCATACCATACCTCCCTTAATAATCATTCTAATTAAATAATATTCATTTTATATAAAAAATAGAACTCGAAACACACGCAAAAAGTTCTTGACAAAAATTTGAACTTTTGTTAAAGTATTTACTACTAAGAGGGAGTAGTTTTAAATTTTCAGTCAACATCATGGATAGAAATATTCTGGCTGAAGATCTGCAAAAGTAACCTAGGTAACCAGACTTTTAGTATATCTTATATTAATTGGTAAAAGATATGCTCAAAGTCTTTTTTTATGTGTAATCGGCATACTAATTAAACTATTGAATTAAGGAGAAAATTATGTATTATCAAAAAAGCGCAGAAAAAACCTGCTCTGAACTAAAAATGGTTCAAAGCAACGGCCTAAGTAAAGAAGAAGCACAAAAAAGGTTAGCAAAAAACGGACCGAATGCATTAATTGAAAAAAAGTCAAAAACAAAGTTACAAATGTTTCTAGCACAACTTAAGGATACAATGATTTACATATTATTTGCAGCAGCAGCAATATCCATTTTTCTTAACGAAGTTACAGATGCTATCATAATATTGATTGTTGTATTGATAAATGCAATCATTGGTATGGTACAAGAATCAAAAGCAGAAGCAGCGCTTGAAGCTTTGAAAAACTTATCAAGTCCTACAGCTATGGTAAGGCGTGACGGAAAAATTATGGAAATACCGGCAAATGAACTAGTTGAAGGTGATGTGGTAATTCTTGAAGCCGGGCGCATAATTCCTGCTGATTTAAGATTAACACAATCTGTAAATTTAAAGATTGAAGAATCTGCTTTAACTGGAGAATCTGTACCTGTTGATAAAGATGCTAACTATATTGCAACCGAAGAAGTTGGTATAGGAGATCAAATTAACATGGCTTTTTCTTCAACAAGCGTTGCTTATGGACGTGGGGAAGGCGTAGTAGTTTATACAGGAATGGATACAGAAATTGGTAAAATTGCAACTTTAATAAACGAAAGTTCAGAAGAATTAACTCCTCTTCAAAAGCGTTTAAATGATTTAGGTAAAGTTTTGGGAATTGTGGCTATAGTTATAGTTGCTGCAATGTTTGGCATCGCAGTATTCCAAGGAAGAGATATGATTGAAATGCTCATCACTGCTATATCATTAGCTGTCGCTGCAATACCCGAAGGTCTTACTGCTGTTGTAACAATCGTGTTGGCACTTGGTGTTACAAGGATGGTAAAAGTAAACACAATAGTAAGAAAACTTCCGGCTGTTGAAACATTAGGTGCTGTAAGTATTGTTTGTTCAGATAAAACAGGAACTCTTACTCAAAATAAAATGACAGTTATTAAAGTTTATTTGGACGGCACAATGAAAGATGTTAAAGAACTAAACTATGAAAACAACAAAATTTTTATGAATGGTTTTGTACTTTGCAATGATGCTTCTACGGCTAATGATTCTAGAATTGGTGATCCGACTGAACTCGCTTTATTAGATATGGGCTTATCAGTAAATGTAACAAGAGAAGGTCTCGAAAATAATTATCCTCGTATTAACGAGCAATCATTTGATTCAGCTCGTAAGTTAATGACAACTGTTCATAAAGACAAAGACGAAAAAGTAATGAGTTATACTAAAGGTGCTATGGATATTCTCCTTGGTAGATGCAACAAAATATTAGTAAACGGTGAAATAACAGACATTACAGAAAAAGATATTTCAGATATTAATAAAGCATCCGCAGAAATGGCAAAAGGAGCACTTAGAGTTTTAGCACTTGGTATTAAAGAAAATGACGATTCAGCAAGTGAAGAAAATCTTACATTTGTTGGTTTAGTAGGTATGATAGATCCGCCGCGTTCTGAAGCTAAAAATTCAGTTTTAGAATTTAGAAATGCAGGAATTAAAACAATTATGATTACAGGTGACCACAAAGATACTGCTCTTGCAATTGCCAAAGAATTAGGAATTGCTGAAGATGAATCACAATGTATCACAGGAGATGAATTAAATGAATTATCTCAGGAACAATTAAATAGACGAGTTGAAGATTTAAGAGTATTTGCTCGTGTTTCTCCTGAACATAAAGTAATGATTGTTAAAGCATTCAAATCAAATGATAGTATAGTGTCAATGACAGGAGATGGTGTTAATGACGCTCCGTCATTAAAAGCAGCTGATATAGGTGTAGCAATGGGTATAACTGGTACTGATGTTGCTAAGGGAGCAGCTGATATGGTTCTTACAGATGATAACTTTTCAACTATTGAAAAAGCTGTTGCAGAAGGAAGAGGAATTTATCAAAATATTAAGAAGACTGTATTGTTCCTTCTTTCATCTAATTTTGGAGAGGTAATATCCATGTTTTCAGCAATAGCAATCGGTCTTGCTTCCCCGTTACAGTCAATTCACATACTCTGGATTAACTTGATTACAGACTCACTACCGGCCTTAGCTCTTGGAGTTGATCCTAAAGATAAAGACATAATGAAAGCAAAACCGAGAGATCCAAATGAAAGTTTATTTGCTCGTGGCGGCTTAGCATTTACAGTTTATAATGGTTTTATGATTGCAGCATTAACATTGGGAGCATTCTTATGGTCACCTGTACAGCATTTGACAGCTGCAAGCCAAAGTATAAATCTTGACGGAATAAAGCTAATGCTTCTAAATCCGGACATATTGATGCATGCACAAACATATGCTTTTACAACATTGGGAATTTCACAATTGTTCCATGCAATAGGCATGCGTAACTACGACAAATCATTGTTTAAAATGAATCACTTTGAAAACAAAGCAATGATTGGAGCATTTGCTATAGGTTTGCTTCTTCAAGTAATAGTTACAGAAATACCTTTCCTTACAGAAGTATTCGAAACTATAAAATTATCATTGACAGAATGGATTGACTTAATTTTATTATCAATGGTTCCACTACTATCGCATGAAATTATAGTATTTTTCAAACACTTATCTAAAAAGACGGCATAAATATAAAGATGAGCTTATCAGTTAATATGTGATAAGCTCATTTTTTATACTATTTATTTTTCTTCATCATCAGTTGGTGTTACATCAATTTCTTCTGCAACTTCTGCTTTTATTTCTTTGCCTTTTTTACTGACACTTCCAATTGCCCATTTAGTAAATTCTATTCTTTGCTTTGCATGTACCATTTCTAATGTTATTACTTCATCATTAACTTTAACAACTTTACCACGGATACCACCGATTGTAATTACTTCATCTCCAACAGTCAAACTGTCTCTCATTTCCTTAACTTCTTTATCTTTCTTTTTCTGTGGTCTGATCATCATGAAATACATTACTGCAAATAGTATAATCATCATAATAATTCCGCTAAATTCTTGTTGCATAATTCCTCCTAGGTTTAATTAATATCCATAATTTTCATAAAACTCTTTTTTAAAGTTCATGAAATTATCTTCCTTTATACTTATTCTAATACTTTTCATTAAATTAATCAAGAAAAATAAATTATGTATCGAAGCAAGCCTTGCTCCTAATATTTCATTTTCATTGAATAAATGCCTTAAATATGCCCTTGAATAATTTCTGCAAGTGTAGCAATTGCAATTTTCATCTATCGGTTTAAAATCATGTTTGTATTTCGCATTTTTAATAGTAAGCTGACCTTTGCTTGTGATAAATGCACCATGTCTTGCCATTCTGGTAGGCAATACGCAGTCCGCCATATCTATTCCTCTTTCAACAGCTTCAAAAAGATAATCTGGACTTCCAACACCCATTAAATATCTTGGCTTATCCTTTGGCAGCAAATCTACAGTATAATCCATTACCTGACACATTAAATCTCTAGGTTCTCCAACACTTAGTCCGCCTATTGCATATCCGGGAAAATCAAGTTCGGTAATTTGCTTTGCGCTTTCTCTTCTTAAATCTTCGTACATACCACCTTGAACAATACCAAACAATGCTTGATTATCAGTATTCTTATGGAAATCTTTACAGCGTTTCGCCCATCTTGTAGTACGTTGTATTGAATTTTCAACATATTCATGAGTTGCAGGATATGGAATACATTCATCAAATGCCATCATTATATCTGAACCAAGATAATTTTGCACTTCCATAGATTTTTCAGGACTTATAAATTGTTTTGAACCATCCACATGAGATCTGAATTCAACGCCTTCTTCTGTTATTTTACGAATTTTTCCGAGGCTGAACACTTGAAATCCACCGCTGTCAGTTAATATAGGTCTATCCCAATTCATAAACTTGTGCAGCCCTCCGGCTTCTTTAATAAGTTCATGGCCTGGTCTTAAATACAAATGATATGTATTCCCTAAAATTATTTGTGCTTCCAAATCCTTCAATTCTTCAGGAGTCATTGTCTTTACTGTTGCCTTAGTACCAACGGGCATAAATATAGGAGTTTCTATATCTCCATGATTAGTGTGAATTTTACCAAGTCTTGCCTTACATTCTTTAGATTCTTTTAATAATTCAAATTCAAACATTTTTCACCTGCTCAATTTATTTAATAAACATTGCATCGCCAAAGCTAAAAAATCTGTATTTTTCTTTAATAGCAATATTGTATGCATTCATTATTTTTTCCTTGCCTGCCATAGCGCTTACAAGCATAATAAGTGTAGATTCCGGAAGGTGGAAATTAGTTATTAATGAATCTACTACTTTAAATTTATAACCTGGATATATAAAAATATCCGTCCATCCTTTTTGTGCATTCACAAAACCATTAGCATCGCCAATTGTTTCCAGAGTTCTTGTACTGGTGGTTCCAACAGCAATGACCCTAGACCCTCTTTGTTTTGCATTGTTGATTTTATCCGCTTCATTTTGTTCTAATTCATAATATTCTGAATGCATATTGTGCTGTGCAATATATTCAGCTTTTACGGGCCTGAATGTACCAAGCCCCACATGAAGAGTAAGTCTTGCTATGTTAACGCCTTTTGCTTCAATTTTTTCAAGAAGATCATCGTTAAAATGAAGACCTGCAGTCGGTGCAGCAGCAGAACCCGGATTTTTTGCATAAATTGTCTGATATCTGTTTTTATCTTCTAGTTTTTCATGTATATATGGTGGAAGAGGCATTTCACCAAGTTGATCTAATATTTCTTCAAAAATTCCTTCATATTGAAATTCAATTATTCTGTTGCCATCATCCAATACTTCAATAATTTTACCAGAAAGTAAATTTTCCTTAAATACAATTTCTGCCCCAATTCTTGCTTTCTTGCCTGGCTTAACCAGTGTCTCCCACTTTTTATCATCCACTCTTTTTAACAAAAGAATTTCTATAACAGCATTAGTATCTCTTCTAACACCGTACAGTCTGGCAGGCAATACTTTCGTATCATTAATTACAATACAGTCCCCGCTTTTTAAATATTGAAGAACATCGTAAAAATGTTTATGTTCAATTTCACCTGTTTCCTTATCAAGAACCAAAAGTCTTGAATAATCCCTATCTTTAATTGGAATCTGAGCTATGAGTTCCATCGGTAAATCGTAATAAAAATCACTTGTTTTGATATTGTTTTCTATCATTTAATTGTTACTCCAGTATAGTAATGTTTTAATATTTCGTCATATGCAAATCCTTCTTCTGCCATTTCCTTAGCTCCATATTGGCTCATGCCAATACCGTGTCCCCACCCTCTGCCATCGAAACTATATTCAGTAGAGTTAGTGTCTATTATCTTCACACCGCTTGAACTTATGAAAGCCAATTTTTCCTGACCAACTTTTTTCTTTCCGGAGCTTGAAATTGCATATTTACCTAAAATACTTCCTGAATCAAGTTTAATTGATTCTTCAGCATCATATGTTTCATCGTTGTTACTTTCATTTCCTTCGTCTTCATCTGTAATTACATCTAAAATCCCTCCTCTTGACGGAATTTCATTTTCATCTTCATTTCCTCCGGTTTTATCACTTTCTATAGTTTCTTCATTGGTAAAATAAAAAACACTGCCATTTTCTATAGTAAACCAAGAACTCATAAGACCAAGAAGCAGCCTTGCATTTTCTTTCTTGTATGAAATTTCTCCATTATCAGTTAAAAATATACATTCCACCACTCTGTTATTTTCAGAAACTTCTTTTATTTCTATTCCATAAAGTTTACTTACATTATTGCCGTCACTTTTAAGTTTTTTTATTATTTCATCCTGAGCATAAGTTTTCTGCCACTGAGTGTAAGGTGAATTAGACTTGTCTGAATATTCATCATCAACTCCTACTAAATAAGGTAGCGCTGCAAACCATACATTTTCTGAATTTTCCGTCTTTCCTCCGCTTGTTGAGTGATAAAAAGCTTGTATTAATTCATTATCATAATAAATCATTTCTCCCCTTGTTGAATCAACAGCTTCATTTGTGGAGTTTTTTTCATATGCATACCCCCAATAAACCTGACTGTTCTGATTATCTTCCAAATCATAACCATAAGATGAATATGGATTGATGTTGTACACAGCGTATGTTCTTGCTGCTACAGCCTGAGCTTTCAATGATTCCATTCCCCATGAAGCAACTATTTCATTTGGAACTACACCATACAAATAACTTTCCAGATCCAAATAGTTTACAGATATAAGCTTTGAATCATCAATTATTTTAAATGTCAGCAAACCCCTATAAGGTCTTCCGTCAATTTTTGCCATGTTGCATGATGCGTCATCATTAAAAGAAGAAAAGAAAAGTTCCTGTTCATTTTGGTACATGAAAATCATGTTGTTGTAATTGTCATAAATCGCAACATTTTCCATGTTACCATTGATAACATAGCTTTCAGTACCATTTTCATTTAATTCATCAGCTAAATTTTCTGCCAAACTCTTATCGACAAAATTTCCGGCATAAATTTTAAATCCTTCACTGTCATAGTAAGGATAAAAGTCTTCATCAAATTGATTTTCTAAATCTTTTGCTTCATCATTTGCATCATCATAAGATGAATAACTGTAATTAACCATTACATGATAAGGTCCATACTTAGCTTCAGCTACTTCACTGCTTTCCAAATAATTATAGTTTCCGTCATAATAAGAGTCAATCAAAATGCTAAGTTCTTTGGAATCCAAAGTAAATAATTCTTCAGGACTATCATCACCTTCGTACACAGTTATATTTTCGTATCCATCAAGTGACAATTGCTGATTGAACAATCTAGGAGATCTTATTCTAACTCTGACATAATAATCTTCATCTGTTGCGCCAAAGCATGTTACCGACAAAAGCAACATTGTTATTAATGAAATTGCTGCAATTTTGAACATTAGTTTTTTCATTCTTACACCTCTGTATCAATACCTATCTGATCTGAATTTTGTCTTGTTTTATGTACATGCTTGTAACCCATTTCGGTAACAATTCTTCCTCTTGGAGTACGAGCTAAATATCCGATTTGAAGCAAATAAGGTTCATAAACATCTTCAATAGTACCTTTTTCTTCTCCGATTGAAGCTGCCAGCGTATCAAGACCGACAGGACCGCCCTTA
>NZ_JAWQJF010000107.1:0-43060 GCF_033447055.1 Sedimentibacter sp. | reverse complement strand
ATTACTAGATATGAAATACAGCCAGCCCCTGGCATAAAAGTAAGCCGAATTACAGGACTGTCTAACGATATTGCTCTTGCACTTGCAACTTCGGATATTCGTATGGAAGCTCCTATACCCGGAAAAGCAGCAATAGGCATAGAAGTTCCAAACAAAAACAAAACAAGTGTATTTTTAAGAAGCCTTATTGAATCAAAGGAATATAAAGCAGCAATTACTAATATACCTTTTGCTTTAGGAAAAGATATTGCAGGTAAGAATATTATAGCAAGCATTGATAAAATGCCTCACCTGCTTATAGCGGGAGCTACTGGTTCGGGAAAAAGCGTATGTATCAACTCTCTCATCATGAGCATTTTATTTAAAGCAAAACCGGATGAGGTTAAACTGATTTTAATAGATCCTAAAGTCGTTGAGCTCAGCATTTATAATGGAATACCGCATCTTCTAATACCTGTTGTTACTGATGCAAGAAAAGCAGCTAATGCTTTAAATTGGGCAGTTTCAGAAATGACAACGCGCTATAAGATATTTGCTCAAAACAGCGTTAGAGACATTCATTCATACAATGAAAAGATGGTTAAGGAAAATATTGAAAAAATGCCTCAAATAGTAATAATAATAGACGAGCTTGCAGATTTGATGACTGTTGCTTCAAGTGAAGTTGAAGAATATATAACTCGAATAGCACAGCTTGCAAGAGCTTGCGGTATGCATCTTGTTATTGCAACACAAAGACCATCAGTTGATGTTATTACTGGAGTTATTAAAGCTAATATACCATCTCGTATTGCTTTTGCAGTTTCATCACACATAGATTCAAGGACAATATTAGATTCCGGCGGTGCTGAAAAGCTTCTTGGAAAAGGTGATATGCTTTATCATCCAATTGGTTTACCAAAACCTATACGAATTCAAGGAACATTTATTTCGGATGATGAAATAAAAAGAGTTGTGGATAACATAAGAGAACAGCAAGTAGAAATAAAAACCGGAAAACAAAATGAAATAATTGAAGAAATAGAAAAATCACCAACTCAAAATGAAGAAGTTGATGAATTATTAGAGCAAGCAGTTGAAATGGTTGTAAATGATGGTCAAGCTTCTGCATCTTATATTCAAAGAAAATTTAAGGTGGGATATTCAAGAGCTGCAAGAATTATTGATCAGCTTGAAGAAAGAGGCATTGTTGGGGGCCATGAAGGAAGCAAGCCTAGAAAAGTGCTTATTACAAAAGAAGAATTCGAAGAAATGAGAGGAAATTAATGAAAAAAATTTATATGCATTCACTGGGATGTTCAAAGAATCTTGTGGATTCAGAAAACATGTTGGGCATATTGACGAGAAAAGGGTATGAGATTACAGATTTTGCCGATAAGGCAGATTACATTATAATAAATACATGCGCATTTATTAATGATGCCCAGCAGGAGTCAGTAAATGCAATACTATATGCAGCGGATATTAAAAACAAGGTAAACAATAAAGTTAAAATAGTTGTAACGGGATGTTTGTCTCAACGTTTCGGAGAAGATATTGCAAAAGAAATTCCTGAAGTTGACATTATTATAGGAACAAGCGGTTTTGAAAAAATTGATGAGTATATTGAACAATTTGAAATTGAAAAGTCCTTGATAGTGGATACAAAAATGCAGTTAGATATTGACAAAGATCTTCCGAGAATTACTTTAACTGATAAATGGTACGCATATTTAAAAATTTCCGAAGGTTGCGACAATAACTGTACTTACTGCGTAATACCGCAGCTTAGAGGGCCATATAAAAGCAGAAAAATTGAAAGTATAGTTAAAGAAGCAAGACAACTTGCAGAACAAGGTGCAAAAGAAATTATAATTATAGCTCAGGATACAAGCAAATATGGTCTTGATATTTATAATGAGAGAAAGCTTCATGAAGTAATTCGAAGAATATCTGAAATTGACGGTGTAAAGTGGATTAGAGTTCATTATTTATATCCTGAAGATATTTATGAAGAATTAATAAATGAATTTATAAATAACGATAAATTGGTAAAATATTTTGACATACCAATGCAACACATTAATGACAGAATTTTAAAAAGAATGAACCGAAATACAAGCAGTAAGCAAATTACAGATTTAATAAAAAAAATCAGAAATGAAGTTAAAGGTGCTGTAATAAGAACTTCTTTAATAACTGGTTTTCCTGGTGAGACGGATGAAGAACATGAAGAGTTGAAAGAATTTTTACTGCAGTATAAGCTTGATAAGGTAGGAATTTTTAAATATTCACGAGAAGAAAATACACCTGCTTTTAAATTGCCGGATCAAATAAGTGAAGAAGTTATGGAACAAAGGCATAATGATTTAATGGAAGTACAACTTAACATATCTTACGAGAACAGTCTTGCAAAGATTGGAAATATATATGATGTTTTAATTGAAGAAAAAGATGTTGAAAATGTTTATGTAGGTCGAACATATATGGATTCAATAGATATTGACGGATGCGTCTATGTGACATCAGATAAAGAGTTAGTTTTAGGCAATATTTATAAAGTAAAAATAAATGATGCTTTAGAATATGATTTGATAGGAGATGTGATTCTATGAGTTGGTTTAAAAAATTGAACTTACCTAACCAGCTTACTGTAATAAGAGTATTGGCAATACCTGTGTTTTTAATATTCTTATACATAAGCAAAGGAATATTTCGGTTCTTGCCTCTGCTAATTTTTATAGGAGCAGCTTTAACCGATGCGATTGATGGACATATTGCAAGAAGAGATAATCTAATCACAGATTTTGGCAAGTTCATGGATCCTCTTGCAGACAAGCTTTTAACAGCTTCTGCATTTATTGCGTTTGTGGAAATTGGATATTTAAGTTCTTGGGTTGTGGTTTTAATTATATCGAGGGAATTTTTAGTGTCGGGTTTCAGAACATTGGCAGCCTCTAAAGGGGTTACAATTGCTGCTAACCCATGGGGAAAAATTAAAACTGTATTTCAAATGATATTGATAGTTGTCATATTGATGGATTATACCACATATATAGGATTTGTTGCATCTTGGATTACACCTCTTGTGGCTATTGTTGTTTTATTGACTGTTACATCTGGGGCAACTTACATTTATGAAAATATGGATGTAATAAAATAGTATAGTTTTCTCAGTAAAACTAGAATTCATAATATGTAAATACATATTGACAAAATAGTGTTATATATGTATAATACATTTAAAGAACAAATGTTCTAGAAGGAGTCGTGAAATGGAAAAAGATAAGGCCCTTGAGCTGGCAATTGCTCAAATAGAAAAGCAATTTGGAAAAGGTTCTATAATGAAACTTGGAGAAAATGCTAAATTGAATATAGAAGCTATCCCTACAGGTGCACTTCCTCTTGATATAGCAACAGGAATAGGCGGAGTCCCTAAAGGAAGAATTATTGAAATATTTGGACCTGAGTCATCCGGTAAGACAACAGTTGCATTACATATAGTTGCAGAATCACAAAAAAGGGGAGGCATAGCAGCATTTATAGATGCTGAGCACGCTCTCGACCCTGGGTATGCAAAAAAACTGGGAGTCAATATAGAAGATTTGATTATATCTCAGCCTGACACAGGAGAACAGGGCCTTGAAATAGCTGAAGCTCTTGTGAGAAGCGGTGCTGTTGATGTAATAGTTGTGGACTCTGTTGCTGCATTAGTTCCAAAAGCAGAAATAGATGGTGAAATGGGAGATTCTCATGTAGGATTGCAGGCGAGACTTATGTCTCAAGCATTGAGAAAATTGGCTGGTGCCATCAGTAAGTCTAACACAGTGGCTATTTTTATAAACCAATTGCGTGAGAAGGTTGGAGTAATGTTTGGTAATCCTGAGGTTACAACAGGCGGACGAGCATTAAAGTTTTATTCTTCAATGCGTTTAGATGTAAGAAGAATTGAATCCTTGAAAAAGGGTGATGATGTTTACGGAAACAGGACAAGAGTAAAAGTAGTTAAGAATAAAGTTGCGCCTCCCTTTAAACAAGCTGAATTTGATATAATTTATGGTAAAGGAATATCAAAAGAGGGCTGTATACTTGATATGGGAGTTGAAGCAGGCATAGTAAATAAGTCCGGTGCATGGTATTCTTATGAGACTAACAGAATTGGACAAGGAAGAGAAAATTCCAAAGAATTTTTATTAGCAAATCCAGAGTTGATGGATGAAATTGAAAAGAGAGTAAGAGAAAAGTTTGAATTAGGAGATATCGTATTAACTTCTGAAGATGCAGAAAAAAAATCTAGTGATTTTGACGAATAAAATAAATAATTATTATCAAAAAGGTACATATGTACCTTTTTTATTTTTATTCTATATTCAGATGACTGAAATTATAATCTGTAAACTAGATATTAAATATAAAAAAGCATGAATTGTTTAAATAATTCAATTTTAAACATTATTCTTGACATTAAGCATAAAAAATTATAAAATATAGTATATTCAAGTATTAAGAAATAACTTTTACTATTTAAATAAACTATAGAAGATAAACATTTTTTATGTATCACACTTATAGATATGTGAGGATGTATATATTTCGCAGCTTGAAAATTTAATATTGGGAGGTGCTGAATTGTTCAATGAAGTTGAAGTTATAGTAGGTATTATCTGTGCAATAATAGGTATAATTATAGGAATTATAGTTCGAAAAAATATATCTGAAAGCAAAATTGGTAGTGCTGAAGAAGAAGCTAAAAGAATAGTTGACGATGCAACAAAAGATGCTGAAACAAAGAAAAAAGAAATTCTTGTTGAAGCAAAAGATGAAGCTCATAAGATGAGAAATGAATATGAACGTGAAAACAAAGAACGCAGAAACGAATTACAAAGGTCAGAGAAAAGATTAATTAAAAAAGAAGAAATGCTTGATTCCAAAAGTATGCAGGTTGAAAAGAAAGAAGAAGCGCTTCAAAAGAAGTTAAAAGATATTGAAACTAAACAAAATAAAATGGAAGCAATTCATGAAAGACAAATTGAGGAACTTGAAAGAATTTCCGGATTATCTACAGATGAAGCTAAAAATATGCTGATTGATAACATTAAGAGAGAAGCAGAACAAGAAGCTTCAATAGCTGTTAAAGAAATTGAGAGAGAAGCAAAAGAGACTGCAGATAGAAAAGCAAGAGAAATTGTTACATATGCAATTCAAAAATGTTCTGCAGATCATGTAGCGGAAACAACTGTATCTGTAGTTGACTTACCTAACGATGAAATGAAGGGTAGGATAATAGGAAGAGAAGGTAGAAATATCAGAGCTCTTGAACAACTTACCGGTATAGATATAATAATAGATGATACACCAGAAGCAGTAGTTATTTCTGGATTTGATCCTATTAGAAGAGAAGTTGCCAGATTGGCTCTTGAAAAATTAATTGCAGATGGAAGAATACATCCTGCAAGAATTGAAGAAATGGTTGAAAAAGCTAAAAAGGAAGTAGAACAACAAATAAAAGATGAAGGTGAACAAGCAACCCTTGACACTGGTGTCCACGGGCTTCATCCTGAACTAGTAAGATTATTAGGAAGATTAAAGTTCAGAACAAGTTATGGGCAAAATGTATTGAAACATTCTGTAGAAGTATCGTATTTAGCTGGAATAATGGCTGCCGAATTAGGTGCGGATGTTAAATTAGCTAAACGTGCAGGATTATTGCATGATATAGGAAAAGCAGTGGATCATGAAGTAGAGGGGCCTCATGTTACAATAGGAGAAGATTTAGCAAGAAAGTATAAAGAGAGCAAAGCTGTAATAAATGGAATTGCAGCCCATCATGGAGATATAGAGCCTCAGACTATAGAAGCAGTTTTAGTTCAGGCAGCCGATGCTATTTCAGCTGCAAGACCAGGGGCTAGAAGAGAAACTCTCGAAACATATATTAAGCGATTAGAAAAATTAGAAGAAATTTGTAATTCTTTTGAAGGAGTAGAAAAGTCATTTGCTATTCAAGCAGGAAGAGAAATACGTATCATTGTAAAACCAGAAGTTACAAGTGACGCAAGTATAATTCTTATTGCAAAAGATATAGTTAAGAAGATTGAACAAGAAATGGAATATCCTGGACAAATAAAAGTAAATGTAATAAGAGAATCAAGAGCAACAGAATATGCAAAATAAAATTTGAAATATATGGAAGTAAACTAATTTATTGTTTACTTCTTTTTAATTTAGATATAAAATATTAAAAAAAGCAATAAAGAGTTAAAAAATAATAATGAAAGTAGGTAATAATAAATGTCAAGAGATACATATGAAAATCCATTAATTACCAGATATGCAAGTAAAGAAATGAGCTATATTTTTTCTGACGAAAAAAGATTTTCTACATGGAGAAAATTGTGGGTTGCGTTAGCAGAAGGAGAAAAAGAACTAGGTCTGAATATTAATGATGAACAAATAGATGAAATGAGAGCTAATATTTATAATATTGATTATGACCTTGCAGCAAAAAAAGAGAAAGAGTTCAGACATGATGTCATGGCTCATGTACATACTTTTGGAACAGTATGTCCAAAAGCAATGCCGATAATCCATCTTGGTGCTACAAGCATGTACGTGGTAGATAATGCAGATGCAATCTTAATGAAAGAAGCGTTGATGCTGATTAAAAAGAAGTTGGTAAACCTTATAAGTGTATTGTCAGAATTTTGCATGAAATATAAGGATATACCAACATTAGGATACACTCATTATCAGCCTGCACAGCTTACAACTGTAGGTAAGAGAGCAAGTTTGTGGCTACAAGATTTGCACCTTGATTATGAAGAAATAAATCATGTGATATCAATGGTTAAGTTAAGAGGGGTAAAAGGAACTACAGGGACACAGGCAAGCTTCATGAGCTTATTTGATAATGATGGAGAAAAAGTTAAAAAGTTAGAAGAACTTGTTGTAGATAAAATGGGCTTTAAGGAAGCATTTAAATTGACAGGGCAAACATACACGAGAAAGGTAGATTTCTATGTATTAGCTTCTTTAAGCGGTATAGCTCAAAGTTTGCACAAGGCAACTAATGACATTAGAATATTGCAAAGTCAAAAAGAGATTGAAGAACCATTTGAAAAAAATCAAATTGGATCTTCTGCAATGGCTTATAAAAGAAATCCAATGAGAAGTGAAAGAATTGCATCTTTAGCTAGATTTATTATTTCTAATGAAGCAAATATGGCAAACACAGCTTCAACTCAGTGGCTGGAAAGAACATTGGATGATTCAGCAATTAAGCGTTTGAGCATACCTCAGGGCCTTTTGGCTACCGATGCAATACTTAGTATAGCAATAAATATATTTTCCGGAATGGTTGTAAATGAAAAGGTAATTGAAAAGCACATCCTGGAAGAACTTCCTTTCATGGCAACTGAAAATATTATTATGGAAGCTGTAAAGCGCGGCGGAAACAGACAAGATCTTCATGAAGAAATCAGGGTATTGTCAATGCAGGCTGCAGAGCAGGTGAAAAAATTAGGCAAACAAAATGATTTGATAGAAAGAATGTACAAAAGTAAATTAATAAATATGTCAAAAGAAGAAATTGACGAAACTATCAATCCAATAAATTATATTGGAAGAGCACCAAAGCAAGTTGAAGAATTTTATACGGAAACAATAAAACCGATTCTTGAAGAGAACAAGGAACTTCTTGGTGTAAATGTTGAATTAAACGTATAGCGTTTATTAAGGGGGCAGTGATGATATACACAAAAAGGCTTTATTTAGATAATGCAAAAGAATCTGACATAGAAGCAATAATGGAAATGGAAAATGAAAAGGAAAACAGAAATTTCGTATGTAAGGGTACTTTTGAAGAACATAAAACAGAAATAGAAAATGATGATTTCTATATTTTTGTAATTAAACAAAAGTATAACCATGAAAATGTTGGTTTTATTTTGATTAATTTAGATAACAAATCTGAACGATTTGAATTAAGAAGAATTGTTATTTCAAAAAAAGGAATGGGATATGGCAAGGAAGTCATGGCTGCACTTTTTAAATTTGCATTTGAAGAATTGAATATGAACCGTTTCTGGCTGGACGTATATCCTGACAATTCATTTGGTATTAAGCTATATGAAGGAGTTGGAATGCACAAAGACGGTGTGTTGAGGCAGAATTATAAATCAGAAAGAGGTTATCTAGATCAAATTATTTATTCAATGCTGAAAAGTGAATATTATCAGATCCTGTTAATGAAGTAATAAGGTTAGAAGAATTTAATAATTAAATTTTAATTACGGAGTATCATATATGGCGCAAATGAAAACTAAGGAAATTCAAGAATTAAATGTTTGCTTTTTACCGGAAGGATTTGTAATTGATGAGGTTATTAATTTATCATCAGATACACTAAAGACATGGAAGACTGCATTTGATAATGATAAATATGCAGCCTTATTTCATCTTGGCTTTTTAAATAAAGAAAAATGGTTTACACCTTCAATAGAATATCTTCACCACATAGCAGCAATTCTCATAAAAAAATTGAGCCAACAATCAGAAATTGAATTTTTTAGGGAAAAAGTACAGGTTGAATTGACGGATGAAGAATTTAGTGAACTTAAAGATGAAATACCATTTGCTATTGGGATGGAACATATTGACAATGATTGGTTATTGAATATTTGGGAATCATTATTTGCAGTTTTTAAATCAGAGATAAAAAATTATGATGGTACAGTGGTTCGGTATTTCGCAGAGTACAACGCTAATATAAATGTAGTTGGAAGGGTATTTTTTCATTTGGTTGAAAACAAAGATGGTAAATATCCATTTGCATTTATGGCTACTTATTCAACAAAAACGGTTAAAAGTAAGCGTGCGGTGCACACACCATTGAAAAATGCGCTATCAGAATTTGAAGGTGATGAAAAGAAATTAATATCATTGATTTCAACGGTAGTAAAAGCTGCTGAAAAGAGTTCATTCGTTTCAGAATTGCTTGAAAGCGGTGAATTGTTTTCTCCTTTGAAACTCACAGCAGAAGAGGCATACATAATTCTGAAGGAAATTGTTATTTATGAAGAAGCCGGAATAATGTGCAGAGTACCAGACTGGTGGCGTAAAAAAAGTAATTCAATAGGACTATCAGTCAAGGTTGGAGAAAAGGAGCCGTCTAATGTTGGGTTATCGGCAATTTTGGATTTTTCGCCTTCCTTTATTGTAGGTAATGAAGCAATAACAGAGAGTGAATTAAAAGAATTTTTGAAAATGGCAGAAGGGCTAGTTCAATATAAAGGTAAGTGGGTTGAAATTAGCAAAAATAAACTAGAGGCAGTGCTTAAGGCTTTTGAAAGAGTTAAGGACTTAGCAGAAGACGAAGACTTATCTTTAGCTGATGCAATGCGATTAGAATTAAATATGAATGATTTACTGAATATACCAACCAGTGAGTTTGAAGTATCAGTATCTAATGGTAATTGGTTAAGAAAGTTAAAAGAAACCATGCTTTATTCTAATAATATTGAAAAAGTAATTATTGTACCTTCATTTCATGCAAAATTACGAGAATATCAAGAAAAAGGGTATAACTGGCTTAATCAAATGTCTCAATTTGGGTTCGGCACATGTTTGGCTGATGATATGGGATTAGGTAAGACGGTTCAGATGATTGCTTTTTTAGAATATCACAGAGTCAATAATGGAGGACGGGCTTTACTTATCCTTCCAGCTTCTTTGATTGGAAACTGGCAGAAAGAAATTGAAAAGTTTGCTCCTGAAATGCCATATCAGATACTACATAAAAGCGATTTAAAAAGCTCAGAAATTATCCAGTATAGAGATGGAGAATTTTTATACATAACTACTTATGGCATGGCAGTACGGTTAGAAGAATTAAAAAACAAACATTGGGATTTTTTAATTTTAGATGAAGCACAAGCCATAAAGAATCCAGGAACTAAACAAACAAAAGCAATTAAAGCAATACCGGCCAAGATGCGAATTGCAATGACAGGAACACCAATTGAAAACCGCTTAAGTGACCTTTGGTCGTTATTTGATTTTCTTAATCAGGGGTTGCTAGGAACAGCTAAAGAATTTACTGATTTTACAAAAGAGCTCAAAGATAACACCGTTGGATATTCCAAGTTACGAAAGATGATTCAACCTTTTATACTGAGAAGACTAAAAACTGATAAAAGTATTATATCAGATTTGCCAGATAAGATGGAAATGAATGAATACACTAACTTGACTAAGAAGCAGATTGCCCTTTATAAGCAGCTTATTGAACAGATTGAAGAAAAATTGAAGGTAGCGGAAGGAATTGAACGAAAGGGACTTGTTTTATCAAGTATAATGAAATTTAAGCAAATTTGTAATCATCCGGACCAATACTTAGGCAGAGAAGAATATAAAGCGGAACAAAGCGGTAAATTCGAAAAATTGAGGGAAATATGTGAAACAATATATGAAAAAAGAGAAAAAGTTATTGTTTTCACTCAATTTAAGGAGATGACTGAGCCAATATCAGATTTTTTAAGTGACATATTTCCCAAAGAAGGTTTTGTACTTCACGGAGGTACACCTGTAAAAAAACGAAATGAAATGGTGAAAGAATTTAATAGTGAACATTATATACCTTATATGGTATTATCTTTAAAAGCTGGTGGAGTCGGTCTTAATTTGACTGCAGCCAATCATGTGATTCATTTTGACAGATGGTGGAATCCAGCCGTTGAAAATCAAGCAACAGATCGTGCTTTTCGTATAGGTCAGACTAAGAATGTAATGGTGCATAAATTTGTAACAACAGGGACAATTGAAGAAAAGATTGATACTATGATTGAACAAAAACAGAAATTATCAAAAGATATCTTAACGTCAGCAGGAGAGCAGTGGATAACAGAGTACAATAATGAGGAACTAATGAAGATATTTGCTTTAGGCGGTGATGTTTAATGAGCTATGGTGGATTTCCAAAATATGTTTCAGCAGCAGAAAAAAAGGAAAAGGCGAATAGTTCCATTGCAAAATTAAAAAAGAAAAATCCGAATATTGAACCTATAATTATAGAAGGTCGGACCTTGGCAAAAAGCTGGTGGGGAAAGGCTTGGAACTTAAACCTTGAGAGCTATGCAGATTATGAAAATAGAATTGCAAGGGGTAAAAGCTATGTTCGCAACAACATGGTCTTGGATTTAAAGATAACTAAAGGAAAAGTAATAGCTAAGGTACAGGGTAGTAGGTCAAAGCCCTATGATGTTGAGATTTTAATTGATGCTTTAAGCAGTGAAAAATGGCAACATGTTACCACATTATGCAATAATAGTATAGATTCACTGGAACAATTAATCGAAGGTAAATTTCCAAAAGAATTAGATGTCTTATTTAAAGAGAAAAAGTATGGCATATTTCCATCACCCAAGGAAATTCATTTTGATTGTAGTTGCCCTGATTGGGCAAGTATGTGCAAGCATGTAGCAGCAGTCTTGTATGGAATAGGTGCCAGATTAGATTCCAATCCAATGTTTTTTTTCGAGCTTAGAGATATTGATAGTCAAGAGCTTGTTAGGAAATCAGTGGAACAAAAACTCGAAAGTATGCTTAAAAACGCTGGCAAAAAAAGCAAACGAGAAATTTCAGAAAAGGATATATCAGATATATTTGGTTTGTAGTGTATTTTGACGACTAGCATATGTTATGGAAAATGTATTTTTAATTAATTAACGAAGGATTATTATGAAAATTACAGATAAATTGATGAAACAAATTACAGAGACAAAATATCTTGCTGTTGAAAACTCTTGGAGATACAGGGTTATTATCAGATATTTTTATGAACAGTTTGAACAGATTAATTATATTCTGTATAAAGAAGATGTATATGATGAGCTAATAAAGCATTCTGTGTTTTCTGATTATACTATTGAGCAGTGTTCACTGGATTTAGAAGCTTTAACAAGCTGGGGCAATCTTATAGCGATTCAGGATACCGCTAAGGTGCAGACTATTACTGAATTCAAAAATAAAAAATACAGATATGAAATTACTCAATATACCATTGAAATAGAAAGACTTACAGTAAAATTAGAAAATTTGAAGGTTGAAGGCGCATCCTTGGAGCCTTCACTGTTAGAAAGAATTAAAAATTACTTAGCGTTGATGAAAGATAATTTGAATAAAGATGACAAACTCTTTTTTGAGTGGTGGAGTGATTTAATATCTAATTTTGAAAGATTGAATATACATTATCAGGATTATATAAAACAGATATACAGCTTAAAGCCTGAAGAAATGATGAAAACCGGTGTGTTTTTGGTCTTTAAAGAAAAGCTGATTGATTATTTGAGAGATTTTATAAAAACTTTACAGTTTAACATATATGAAATAGAAGACATATTAAAAAATATATCGCCTGATGATGAACTGAAAATGTATGATAAAATTACAAGGTACAGCTTGAATATACCAAGAGCTGAAACTGTAACCTATGATGAGATATCAGAAAACATAATGCCAAAATGGAAAAATATTAAGAGATGGTTTACAGGCGATATAAACAGAACGAGCGAAGCTGAAAAATTATTTGATATTACCAATGAAATAATCAGAAAACTGACCAGATATGCGGCACAGCTATCTGAGTCTATGACAAATAGCATTAACAGAAAGGAAGATTATAAAAAACTGTGTGAGCTATTTCTGAAAAGCCCAAGCATTGACGATACACATCGTCTGTCTGCATATGTGTTCGGCATTGAAAATATGAGACATATACAGGGGGAATTTGAACGAAAAACAGAAAGCGTAAATTCTGACGTTTTCGACGAGGAACCTTTTGAAGTAATTACTAAGCCCAGAACAAGAACCTATAGAGAAAGGGCAGAGCGAAATGCAATAAAGGATAAGTCTGTAGAAAAGCAGGAGATGCTAAATAAAATATTAGAAGAAAGAAAAGCAGAAGAGGAGCTTATTAATAAATATATAAATGATGGAAAAATCGATTTTGAAAATTTGGGCTTCATAAATCAGTACGTTCGTACAACCTTATTAAGATGGCTCAGCAATTCTATGACTTCAAATAATTATACCGCAAAAAATGAAAATGGAAATATTATCAGAGTATTAAATCCGGATGAAGAAAAGAAATGTCTTATATCATGTGAAGACGGAGACTTTTTAATGCCGGCGTTTGTGCTACGCGTAAAGCAGAATACATAAGCACAGGAAAAGGAAGAAAATGAGAGAATTAATTTACCTACTTGAAAACAAATGGATAATAAGACAGCAGGATAAAGAGCTGTATTATAGTGTTAAAGACAAATTAAAAGACTTTAAGGATTTCTTAAAAGACAAGATGGGTTACCAGCTAATCATTACTTCTGATTTCATTAAATTGGAAAAAATACCTGGGAAAGCTGAGTCATGGATGGGTATTGAAGGCTTCGACAGTAGCATTCAATACGCATTGCTTTGTATAATTTTAATGTTTCTTGAAGATAAGGAAAAAGGTGAACAGTTTGTATTGTCTCAGTTGGTAGATTATATTCAGGCTAATTGGACAGACAAAGAAAACCCCGTTGATTGGACGAAATATGATTTAAGAAAAAAATTCATTAAAGTTTTAAAATATTGTGCAGACATTAATATTATACGGGCAAACGACGGCAGTGAGATATATTTCGCAGATAGTCCGGAAGCGGAAGTACTTTACGAAAATGTAGGTATTTCTAAATATTTGGTAAATAGGTTTTGGGATGACATATCCGGTTTTGAATCTTATAAGGATTTTGAAAACAACGAATACAATAAGTTCGATGAAGATAAAGGTGTAGTACGTAAAAACAGAGTTTACAGAAGTCTTGTAATGTCTCCTGTGGTGTATAAGTATGATGGTTATGAGAATGATTTAATATATATAAAGAATTACAGAGGTATGCTGGAAAATGATATGTCAAAATATATCGGCGCAGAGCTGCATATACATAAAAACAGCGCAATGGTTCTTTTGCACAGCGGAAGTTATAAAAATGTGTTTCCCAATAATAGAAATATATCAGATATTGTTTTACAAATATGCTATTTAATCAGGCAGGAATATGATGAATTTTTCGTCAGCAGTAATTCAAATGCGGATAGTTCACCAATTGATGGCAAAATTGATATACCGTTAGAAAAATTCGAAAATATTATCAAGAAATGTGTTAATTTGTATTCTGACGGATGGAGTAAAAATTTTCGTGAAATGCATATAAAAAGGTTAATAGAAGAGATTATATTTGAAATGAAGGACTTTCAGATGATAGCTGTTGATAAAATTAATGACAGAATTATAATTTTACCTTTAGCGGGAAAATTTGTCGGTAAATATCCTAAAGATTACAAAGCGGGAGGTGACGGTAATGACAAGATGGAAAATGAACAGAGCGGGCTTTATTAACTTTTGGTATTATGATAATGAAATCTATGAATTTGAAGATGGCAGACTGCTTTTGAGAGGCAGCAACGGTTCGGGCAAATCTGTAACCATGCAGAGCCTTATACCGCTGATATTAGATGGTGATAAAAGGCCGGAGCGACTAGATCCATTTGGTTCAAGAGCCAGAAAAATCGATAATTATTTGTTAGATGAAAATTCCGATGATGATGAGCGTACAGGATACATTTTTATGGAGTTTAAAAAGGATGATTCAGATACATACATTACAATTGGACTAGGTATACGAGCCAAGAAAAATACTCCTGTATCGTCGTGGGGGTTCTGCATAATAGACGGAAGACGAATCGGCATTGATTTCAACCTGACAAAGATAACAACAGGAGATATACCTTTAACAAAGAAGGAGTTGGAGAATCGATTAGGTACGGGCGGCTATGTCACGGATAAGATGCAGGACTATATGAGCAAGGTAAATGACCTGCTGTTCGGATACAGTGATATAGATGATTACAGCGAGCTTATTAAATTGTTGATACAGCTTAGAAGTCCAAAATTGTCTAAAGATTTCAAACCTACAGTATTATATGAAATTATGACTAATTCCCTGCAGACTTTAACAGATGAAGATTTAAGACCCATGTCAGAAGCTATTGAAAGTATGGATATAACTAAAAACAGGCTTGAAAGTCTTGAAGAAGCAAAAAAATCATGCAATAAAATAAAAAATGTATATGATAGATATAACCAGATAATATTGTATGAAAAAATTAAAGATTTGCTAAATACAAACAATATATATAATGATTTAGAAAAGGATGTTGTAAAAAAAGAAAAAGATATAATACAAAAACAAGAAAATATTAAAGCGTTCAATGAAAAATTAGAAAATGCAAAAGTAGAAGAAAGTTTATTTAAAACTAAAAAAGAGAATTTACAGGACAGAGACGAATTTAAATTACTGGAAAAGTTATCACAGCTTGAAAAGCAATTAAAAGAGGATACTGAAAAATTATTAAAAAAACAAGAACAGTTAGAGCAGAAAAAGGTAAAAGAAATAGAAATAAATAACAGTATTAAATCAATTGCAGATAACTGTCAGGGAAAAGAAAAAAGCATACTGGTAATACTCGATGAAATGAACGATTTATCTGAATTTATAGGCTTTGGTGAGCATGCCTTCATGAGAGAAGAATTATCCAAAAACTTTAACGCTCAATATGATTTTTCGTTTTTACAAAAAAGTTTTGATATATATAAATCCTTAATTGAAGCTTCAGCAGAATTACTAAAAGAAAAGGCTGATATAACAAAGCTTTATGATGAAAAAGAAAAGCAAATGGGCATAAAGGCAAAGGCAAAGGATGCTGCGGAGTTAAAGGTAAAGCAATCGGAGGAAATGTTTTTTGAAATCAAGGAAGAATATATTGAAAACATCAATAAATATAATGAAAATAATCATTTTTTAAAGATTGAAAAAATTAAATTACATAAGATTATAGAAGCTATTTACAATTATACTACCAACGATTATTTTGATAATATACGTAAAATATTTATAGATTGCCTAAATGAGCAGGTTAATGAAATTAAGCTGCAGGTTGAATTTAAGAAAAATGAAATAGATAGAAAGCAAGTTGAAATAAATGAAAAAAATGATGAAATTGAAAACTGGAAAGATAAAACAGATCCAGAGCCGGACAGAAGGCGAGAAGTCGTTGATAACAGAAATAAGCTAAAGGAATTAAATATACCATTTGTACCATTATATAAAGCTATAGAATTTAATGAAGACGCTGATGAAAAAACCAGATCAGTTATTGAAGAATCATTATTTGAAATGGGTTTGCTGGATGCACTTGTTATACCAAAAGAGTATAGAAAAACTGTCCTTGAAATGGATGGTGATATATGTGATAAATATATATTTTCTGAACCTAATTATTTAAACTATGAATTGTCTCGCGTAATGCATATTGAGAAAAATTATGATGACATTAGTCTCAGCTTAGATGACGTATTAAAAAGCATACTTATTGATGAAGTTGATAACAGTAATTTTATCACTAAGGATGGAATTTACGGGATAGGTATTTTAAGAGGAAGGGTCACAGGCAAATATAAGACTAAATACATAGGAATTACAGCAAGAAAGAAGTTCAGAGAGGAAAAGTTAAAAGAGTTAACTCTGCAGCTTGATGCATTAGTGAATGATAAGGCAAAAATATCAGCGGAACTGGATATATTAATGAAGAGGCATGATTCTATGCTTGAGGAGGGTAATAATTTTCCATCCGAAAATGAATTGAATACAGCTAAAAATATACTCTTTGATTCGAAAAACATTTTAGCAGCAACAATCAACGAATTAGAAGTTATTACTGAAGAATATGAGAAGGTTAAAATAGAATTATTAAAAATCAAGGAAAAGTGCTACTATGCCTGTGAAAAAGTGTTCATTGAGCCTAAAAATTATGATACTTTTACAGAGGCAATTAAAAGCTCCAATGATTATAGTGGCTGTTTGAAGGATTTGAAACATGAGCACATCCTATATCTTAATTATAAAATTAATTTAGCCGGCAAAATGGATGACAAAGAGGATATAGAAGTTGATATATCGGATATAATCGGAGAAATAAGCAGTATTAAAAAATTGGCAGTAGAAACAGAGTCTGGTATTAACAGCATCAATGAGCAGCTTCAATCATCTGAAATTATTAATATACAAAAAGAAATAAAAGAATGTATTGAAAAATTAGAAGAGCTTCCTAAATTAATAATTGAGTTGTCAAGAGAAATAAGCGCTTATGAAACCAGTATCAAACATATTACAGTTGATTTAAATTTGCTGTATCTAAAGAAACAAGAAGAATCTGAAAAATTGCAGCTTGCTTCGGAAACCTTTAAAGGTGAGTATGCACAGGGATTTGTATTTGAATATCGTGACAGTGATAACATTATAAATACAGCTAAAAAGCTTATGACACTTTTAGATGAAGTAAAAAATTATAAGAAGTCAAGCAAGGAAATGGAAATTAATTTAAGAGAGGTGTATTTTGCAGAAAGGGGTATCCTTGCTGAATATAAATTAAGTTTAGAATCATACAATGACAGAAGTTTAATAGGAGCTAAGCATTTAGGTAAAAATTTAAATTTCTATGAGCTGCAGAATCAGATTTCAGAAAATATTGAAATTCAAAGCCAGATAATTAAGGATAAAGATAGAGAAATGTTTGAGGATATATTGGCAAATAATTTGAGCAAAAAAATCAGAGCCAAAATATTTCATAGCAGAAAATGGGTTAATGATATGAACAATCTCATGGAATCACTTGATACTTCAATGGGATTGACATTCAGTCTGAAGTGGGTAGGTAAAAAGGCGGAGACAGAAGAAGAACTGAGCTCAGAAGATTTGGTCAAATTTTTGGAAAGAGATTCACAGCTTATGAAGCAAGAAGATATAGAAAAATTTATACGTCATTTTAAGTCCAAAATAGAAAGAGCAAGGGCAGCTATGCTTGATAAGGGTGAAACAAAAAGCTTCCATGCTACAATAAAAGAGATATTGGATTATAGAGGATGGTTTGAATTTCAACTATATTATACTAAAACCAATGAAAAGAAAAAAGAGCTTACCAATAATGCGTTTTTCACCTTCAGCGGCGGGGAAAAAGCAATGGCTATGTATGTTCCTTTATTTTCAGCTGTATATGCCAGATATGGAGCAGCGAGGAAGGATAGCCCGAGAATTATATCGCTGGATGAAGCATTTGCTGGTGTGGATTCTAAGAATATAAGGGATATGTTCAGACTGTTGGTAGAATTAGATTTAAGCTTCATAGTAAATTCCCAGGTGCTGTGGGGTGATTATGATACTGTGCCTGAATTAGCTATTGCAGAAATTATAAGACCAAACAATTCAAAGTTTGTAACGGTTATTAGATACAAATGGAATGGTAAGTACAGAGAAATGGTGAGATAGTATGAGTGATGTATTACTTGTAGAGTGTGTATCTTATTTTAAAAGTAATAAGGAATACAAAAGAGTTTTTACAAAAGTAAAAGATAAATATATTAGTATTGGAACCTTTGGCGGTACAATAAAGTTGGATAATATTACTGATGGGGAAAAATCGGCCCTGATAAATTTATTAGGGCAAAAGTTTTATCTTAATAAATCAAATATAATAAAGGTTAATGATTTGGTGGAATCCTTCAAAGACACAAAATTTGAAGGAGTTGATTTCTATGACTTCCTGTGTTTATATTTTGGAGAGCAGATTAAAATAAAAAGAGATTTAAAAGAAGATAATAGAATAAAAAGAGAGAATTTCTTAGAAAAATTAAAAAATTACACAGATGAAAATGTTTATAATTTTGTGATAGACATATTCAGCAGTAAAAGCAGCGGCAGTTATAATTTAGTCAGCAGCAAATTTAATGACGATGGGTTGGGTAATATACTTTTAGAGGAATTAATCCATTTAAATCATATTATTCGTAAAACAGAAGGTGAATCTAAAATTAGATTGGCTATATTAGCTTCTGAGACAACAAATAACCCACATGCGTTAGACGAGACTACATTTTTAAACAAAATTCTGACATATTATTTATGCAAAAAAAGTGGTGCTAAAATTCCAACTAACGCAGAGGAAAAAAATGCATTGCTGTATGAAAATAATATATTAAAGGATGATCTATCGAATAATACATTAGTTACGGGCGTGTATGCATATTCATATGACGGTAATATTCTAAAAGGGCATGAAGGGTGGAATAATTTGTCCGACAGGTATGAGCCATTTGCGTTGTCTTTAGTAAATTTAAATAAGTTGGATATTTTAAAGCCCATGAACAAAAAAGTAATAATTTTAGAAAATCCGACAGTATTTATGAAATATTATGAGCTTTTATCGAAAGAGAATACCAAATTTACTTTAATTTGTTCAAATGGACAAATTAATTTGTCAACATTAATGATATTGGATATGCTAAGCAAAAATGATTGCAGATTTTATTATTCAGGTGACTTTGACCCTGAAGGTCTGCTCATAGCTGACAAATTATTAGAAAGATACAAGAATAAAATTGAGCCTTTATTTTATAATGAGGATAATTATTATTCTGCCTTGTCAAGTGAGATTGTTTCTGATAAAAGATTAAAACAATTGGATAAAATTAAAGATACTAAATTAAAAATTATAGCAGAGTGCATCAAGAAAGAAAAAAGAGCCACATATCAGGAAAGCTTAAATATAAACATTCACAATATTATAAAAGAAGAAATAAATTTATGACCGAAATAGTAAAAGTTTACAGAAATATATTAGATAAATTAATTATTAAATCATTAAAAACTGAGGATATTAAATTCTCATGTTTACAATAATCATTATTTGTTTTATTTTCAAAATTATATATTGTTAAAGTTTCTGTTTTAGGATTAGCAATCCAGTATTCTTTAACTCCAAACAATTCATATTTATAGAGTTTTGTGAAGGTATCCGTATATTTACTACTTGGGCTTATTATTTCAATTACAATTTCAGGTGCTTTTTTATATCTTTGAAAATCGCTATTATCTAACCCACAAATAACTGATAAGTCCGGAATTAACACATCATTATTAAATTCTAATTCAGCTTCAGTGAATACCATACAGTTTTTTCCTCTAAGATAGGTTCCTATTTCAAGATTTAATCTGCTCATGATTTCTTGATGCTTGTAATTTGGACGAGGAGACATTAAAACAATTCCATCAATTAATTCATATTTGTTTTCATCTTTAGTTTTTAAATCATTAAATTCGAATAATGAAAATCTCTTATTTGAATATAGTTCCATTGTTACCTCCATTTTTTTATTTATTATACCTTAGGTTAATTTTCTTAATTATATCAAATAATATTTATGATAGCAATAAGTAGTTAATATGAATTATTTTCAATGAAGAAACAAATTCATGACTGACTTGTGGCGTTGTCCCGAGATTAATTCATATGCCAGTTATTTTTACCTTCTGCGGGTCCTTGATTGTGCCGGGATGTTCCAAAACTCCACCAGGAGCAGCACCATTTGCAAAAAACTTTGCTCCATATTCTTCTGTTGTCATAGATAAACCAACTGCATTTTTAGCCATTGCAATAGGGGAATAGCCTACCAATCCATCAAACCCTAAGCCAGGAATATGCAAAACATCTGAAGGGTCAAGATATACCTGACTATCTTTTAAGAGTGGGTACATCCTCAGTGCTTCTTTGGTACAAATAAAAGAGCCGACCATTTTTGTCACGGTCGACTGTCATTTTGTTTGGCATTAAAGGGTAGAGAGCAATAACCTCACCACGAGCATTACGTATAATCTGAGCATAAGCATTGCCCCATAATAAAAGATGACTCATAAGCGTTTCTCTAAACGAAAATGAAGTCATCTCTGGGTTTGGCTCGTCATGGAGCAGTTTATATAACGGGTGTTTTAAATATTTTTCTTTACCTTCTGAACTATTATATTTGTACACATGAAGGGGGAGACAGGCCACTGTTTCAGCAAGTATCCTTACACACGAGTATACAGCCGACATTTGCATAGCGGTATGTTCATTAATTTGTTTTCCGGCAGTAGTTCCTCCAAAAAAAAGCTGTAGCGGCTGCCACTTAAGCTATCTATTGGCTTGTCACGAGCCTTAAATATTCCTTTTAATAATCCCATAGACATCTCTCCTTAAAAATGGGCATGAAAAAAGCAACTATCATTTGATAGATGCTTTATATTTTTTATAGAAGTATTAAATTAAATCTATCTAAATTATATTTTTAAACATATATATTAATTCTGTTAGTTATGCTCTTTAGTTATTATCACTACATTTGATTATATCTAATATTTTTGATATTTTGCTCTGACCATAGTATAAGTTACAGATTCATCAAAATTGATTTTAAATATCTAATAACCTAATTTATATTCATCATATTTGTTTTCATTTTCTAACACATCTTCAAAAAAGTAGTTGATTTCATTTTAAAATTTCATAAAATCATATTTCATCAAATGGAGCACCCGATTCTCCGAAATTGTGCCAATGAAATTCAGTAATCCTGGTATCCTCATAATATGGGAAAATTCTAGTCAAGTAATCATAATTTTTCCATCCAAAGATGGTATTCTCGTAATAATCCATTTTTAAATTAGGATATTTATACCCAGCTTCTAAAAATCCACCTCTTATCTTCTTTGTAGGCATTGAACTAATAGCGGCGTTTGCCATGCTTTTTAGATATGAATTAATAGAATCTTCAAATGCTTTCATCTGTTCATCTGTGTATTTTATGCTGTTTCTAATGTTATAATATTCATATTCAATAGTTGACCAAGGAATAACTATGGCTATAAAAACAAGAAGAGGAGCGTCATATAAAAGAAGAATTAAGTGAAGAAGAACTTAAAATTTATGATCTTCTAAGAAAAGACAAATTAACACATGATGAAGAGAAAAAGGTAAAACTTGCGGCAAAATCTCTTTATGAAACATTAACTATGAAAAAATTCGAACTTTTTATTGTAGGTTGGCAATATCATGCTCAACCAAAAGAAAAAGTGAAGAGTGAAATAATTTCAGTATTAAATGATTTTTTGCCATCTAGTTATGAACGTGACATATTTACACAAAAAACTAATATTGTTTATGAACATATAGTTGACCAAGCTATCATGGGTTTTAGCTGGGTTGTATAAACAAAGTAGGTGGATTATTATTACAAAATGTTTTCATAACATAGAGCTTTTAAATCGGAGTTAAAGAGTTTATGTAATTAAATGAGATTATTTTTTAAAAATAATTTTTTAAATTGTGTTTAAAGAAATATTCTATGGGTATATAAGTAAAACCAAATAAATTTATTGCCTAAATAACTCAATATTAATTAAGATAATTTGAATTTATCGCTATAGAGATATGAGCTGTCATAGGTTTATAAGTGTTGACCGAGTAATACAGTACAAAATGATGTAGGTTATAATTACTGGATGTTTAGAATTTATAAAATGATTTGGACTACAATATATTTTCAAAGCCAAGCTTTTAAAATGTAATTTAGGTAAATTATTAGATAAACTTCGAAAGCCAATTAGATAAGTTATATTCATAACCGGTAGTATAAAAAGAAGACATGAATAAATTTAGGGATGGTAAGATTTCAAAAGAAATCTTTCAAAGCCAAATATCTGTTAATAGTTAATAGTTAAAAGGTAGGATTGTTTGGTAAAAAATGAGAGGAGTCTCTATGGAAAATCTCATGGAAAACAGATAGCACCTAATTTTCAAAGAAATGCGAAAATTAGGTGCTATCTATTTTATAATTAATTTTCCTTATTTACGGCGTTTTGTAAATTCAGCAACTGCTGTAACTAAAACGCTGCTTAAAGAATTTAAAGCTGTTTCGCAAGAATCAAGAATTTTATATGAAATAGAGGAGATTTGGTAAAAATCCCTGTATAAATTACGAATTTTAATGTCGCAAAATAGATATTTTGCGACATTAAATTATTATAACGCGAGGTAGACGCTTAAATCCTTGCAATTCTAACGTTTTAGGTCTCTTGGTTTAAATTTATTAAATTATGATTAATTGATTATATTTTTATAGAATTTCTACGGAATAATTTATATCCAGAAGTTTTTCAAATTTGATTTTTACATTTAAGATTAAAACTATATTGAGAATATATTTTAGCATATTTATAAATTGAAATCTACGAAATTCGTTGATATATCAATTTGCTTGATTTTAAGTTCAAAAATCCGAACCTCTAAAATGCGTTTAAACAAAAGTTATTTTGCTTCTTGACTTATTACCTTACGATATATTACAAATACAGCTTTTTCTGCAAAAATTTATAATTTCATATTTTAACCCGCTAGCTGCTGATTGTTTTGTCTAATATTTTCATGAATTTTATTTAGATAATAATTTAAAAATATTAATTTATAATTGTTAATTGCATTTAATGCAATTTTTGTATATAATAAAATTATAAAATATTTTGCGACATTTTTGCTGCGATAACAAGGAGAAAATTATGTACACAAATTATAATGACTTATGCCCTGCTCCCATGAGCAGTTTTCTAGAATATTTATTATCCATCAGAGGCAAATCAGAAAAAACAGTTAACGAATATTTTTTGGATCTTCGAACTTTTTACAGATTTTTGGTTATGAGATTTAAATTAAGTGACAAAATTGATGTTTTTGAAGAAATAGACATCTCCCTTGTCACTATTGATACATTAAAAAAAATTAAAATTATGGATCTGCATTCCTTCATTGCTTATATTGACAGGGAAAGAAATAATTCTAATAGGACAAAAGCTAGAAAAATAGCATGTCTTCGCTCATTTTTCAAATATTTATATTCCATAGTTAAACTCATTCCGGAAAATCCAGCCCTTGATTTGGAAACTCCAAAGAAAAACAGCCGCCTTCCTGTGGCTTTGTCGCTGGATGAATCCAAGAATCTTCTCACATCCATAAGCGGTACAAACGAAAAACGAGATTATGCCATTATTACACTGTTTTTAAATTGCGGTCTTCGTTTGTCTGAACTTATAAGCATAAATATCGACAAAATTAAGGGAGATACGCTTACAGTTGTAGGAAAAGGCAACAAGGAAAGGACAATATATTTAAATGATGTATGTGTTAAAGCCATTGAAGATTATCTTGAAGAAAGGACTGATCCCAAGCCTGGCCATGAAAAAGCTTTGTTTATAAGCAACAAGAAAAGCCGCTTTTCGCAAAAAGGCGTTCAGCACATGTTGGACAAATATCTGACAGAAGCAGGTTTGTCAGGCAAGCACTATTCTCCACATAAGCTTCGCCACACTGCCGCTACTCTCATGTATCAATATGGACATGTGGATATTCGTGCCCTACAGGAAATACTAGGCCACGAAAGTGTTTCAACTACGCAAATTTATACCCACATTGACAAGGAACAGCTTCGTGATGCAGTTAAATTAAATCCTCTGAATGATTTGACTAGTTAAGCGGTATTTTGATTACGTCTCCAGGGTAAATTGATGCTTCTTCTATGTTGTTTTCTACTGATATGCTGTAAATCAATTCTCTGATTTCTGTGTCCCCAGAATAATCAGATGCAATTGACCAAAGAGTGTCTCCGTTTTTTACTGTTACAAGTTCAAACTGAGGTATATCTTTGGAATATGCGTTAAAAGTTGCAGCAAATGTAAAAACAGTCATGCTTATTGATAATATCGATAAAAACATAAATCTTTTAAACTTTTTAATATTGTTCACTTTGTATTTGTTTAATATTATCATAATCCACCTCGAACATATTTTCTATTTCAATTTTAACAGAACATTAGTTCGATGTCAACATGTTTTTTTGATTTTCTCAAACAAATGTTTGATTTATTTGGAAAAGTATGATAATATATAAAAAAACAAAAGAGGTGGATACATGAATTATGAAGGCTTAAGCGATAAGCAAGTTAAAATATTACAATACATAAAGAATGAATTATCTTTAAGAGGCTATCCCCCGTCCATCCGTGAAATCTGCAAGGCCGTAGGTTTAAGCTCTACTTCTTCGGTACATGCTCACTTGAACACTTTAGAAGAAAAAGGTTATTTAAAAAAAGGAACCAATAAACGAAGAGCTCTCGAATTGATTGATATAGATGATATATGCTGCAATCTTCCTAAAAAAGAAATAGTCAATGTTCCAATAATAGGCACAGTAACTGCAGGAGCACCAATTCTTGCTGTTGAAAATGTAGATGATACCCTCCCTATTTCAATTGATTTTGTAGGAAATAAAGAATCTTACGTACTGAAAGTAAAAGGTGAAAGTATGATTGAAGCAGGTATTTTAAATGGAGATTTTGTAATTGTAAATTCTCAAAATACCGCAAAAAACGGAGACATAGTTGTTGCACTAATAGATGATGAAGCAACGGTAAAAACTTTTTATAAAGAAAAGGACCACATTCGTCTGCAGCCTCAAAACAACGCAATGGACCCTATTTTAATCAAGGACCCGTATATTTTAGGCGTAGTTAAAGCCGTAGTTAGAAAATATTAAATTAAGAAAGATAAGCGTCTGTGACCTTATATTTTAAGGTAACAGCCGCTTTTTAGCGTCATATTTTATTTTTAATTTCTTCAAACTCCATCATTTTTTGCAAAGACAGCATAACTCCAAGTTTTGCATGGTCGTAGAACAATCCGCCTTGTATATAGGCAATATATGGAGGTCTCATTGGTGCATCTGCACTAAGTTCTATAGATGAGCCTGATACGAAAGCACCTGATGCCATAATTACTTGGTTTGTATATCCCGGCATATCCCATGGGATTGGTGAAACATGAGAATCAACAGGTGAAGAACTTTGAATTGCTTCACATATTTTAATGACCATATCACTATTATTAAATTTAATTGCCTGGACAATGTCGCTTCTGCCATCTTCTAATGTAGGAGTAATTTCAAAACCTAGTGAGCTGAATACCCCTCCAAACAGAAGTGCACCTTTTAAGGCTTCACTTACTATGTGCGGTGCAAAAAATAAACCTTGAAGTGTATTTCTTGTTGTTCCGAATGTAAGGCCGATTTCTTTTCCAACACCTGGAGCAGTCAAGCGGTTTGCAATTCGGTCAATTATAACTTTTTTGCCGGCTACATATCCTCCCGAAAGAGATATTCCTCCACCCGGATTTTTAATCAAAGATCCTATAATTACATCTGCACCGACATCTGATGGTTCAAATTCATCTACGAATTCTCCGTAGCAATTGTCAACCATTATATATATATTTGGATACACTTCTCGTATTTTTTCTATTGCAGTTTTTATTTTAGAAATAGTCAGTGCAGGACGAAAACTGTAACCTGTCGAACGCTGTATCATCAATAGTTTAGTTTTCATTGTTACTGATTTAATTGCACTTTCCCAATCAATATCATTATTATAAAGAGGAATTTCTTTATATATAATTCCTGCTTCTTTTAAATTGCATGGTTCATTTCCTTCTTCACCAAGGACTGTAAGGAGCGTGTCGTATGGACGCCCTGATATTGCAATAACTTCATCACCATATTTAAGTATAGCCGACAAGGTCAAGTATAAAGCATGAGTTCCTGAGGCAATTGACGGCCTTACAAGAGCATCTTCTGTATGAAAAACAGAAGCGAATATTTTTTCGGCTTTCTCTCTTCCCACATCGTCATATCCATATCCTGTATTCCAATAAAAATTAGTATAATCAAGCTTATGCTCCTGCATTGCACTGATTACTTTAAATTGATTGTATTCCCTTATTTTTTCGATTTGTTCAAAATATTTTTCTTTAATTTCTTTTTCAATTTTCGTTACGTAATTAAAAACAGTCTTACTAACGTTAAACCGTTTACATAATATATCTTCTGTCAACATTTATTACTCCTCTATTGTATCGTTACTAAAAAGTCTTACTTGCTTATAAGGCAATATAGATGTTATTGCATGTTTGTAAACTAATTGTTGTCCTTTATCAGTTTCAATGAAAACAACATAGTTGTCAAAGCCTGTTACAGTTCCTGTTAGCTTGTAGCCATTGTTTAAAAATATTGTTATTGTAATTTTCTCTCTTCTTACATTGTTTAAAAAAGAATCCTGCATATTAATTGCTACCATCTAATCTCCTCCTTTCGGCTTAGATTTTCGTTTTTAAATATTCATAAATTTTTTCTAAAGTCAAGTCAATTTCATTTACATCTTCAACTTGAAACCATTTAACATTATTGTCTTTAAAAAACCATGTATATTGTCTTTTAGCAAATCTCCTGGTGTTGCGCTTTAAAATATTTACTGCATCTTCTAATGTTGTATTGCCTTCAAGGTACTCAATAATTTCTTTGTATCCTATAGCTTGCATAGAAACAAGATTTTTGTCATATCCCTTATCAATTAAAGTTTTAACTTCATCAATAAGGCCGTCTTCAATCATTTTATCTACCCTTTGATTTATTCTGTCATAAAGGATTTTTCTGTCCAAGCTCAGTCCAATAAGGATGCATTCATATTTATTGCTTTGTTTTCTGATGTCTGTGTTAAGCTCGGAAAATTTTTTTCCTGTTATGTCATGAACTTCTAAAGCTCGAATAACTCGTTTTACATTTTTTTTATGTATTTTTTCTGCAGATTCAGGGTCTATTTTCTTTAGTTTTTCATAAAGAGTATCTTCCCCATGTTCTTCATAATAATAAGTATAATAATCTCTTAATTGGCTATTTGATTTAGCATTTCCAAAATCTAGGTCGTAAATAAGAGAATTGATGTATAGCCCGCTACCTCCAACAATTACAGGAATATTATTATTTAAAAGCATATTATTTATGATATTTTCAGCATCATTTTTGAAATCCGATACTGAAAAATTTTCATCTGGATTTATCAAATCAATCATGTGATGAATTATTCCCTGCGTTTCTTTATTGGATACTTTAGCTGTTCCTATATCCATACCCTTGTAAATTTGCATTGAGTCAGCAGATATTATTTCAGTGTTCAGTTTTTTTGCAAGCTCTACAGATACATGCGTCTTTCCTACTGCAGTAGGTCCGACTATAACAATTATTTTATTGTTCATTATTTAATGTTCCTTTATTTTTGGATTCTTTCAAATATTTTTTCTATTTCATATTTTGTCATTTTTATTATAGTAGGACGTCCGTGAGGACATGTATAGGGATTTTCAGTTGTTTTCAAGTTGTCTAACAGTGCTTTTACTTCAGGTATATGAAGCTTATCTCCTGATTTTACGGATTTTACGCAAGCATTTTTTATTATTTTATCTAATGCTAAATTCAAGTTCGTTTTATTTATATTTTTCAGGGAATCAAGAATAGTATAAAAAATATCCTTAATATTTGAATCTCTGAATATAACAGGTACAGTATTTATAAGTATAGCATTATTTCCGAAGTTTTCAATGGAAAAACCTAAATTTTCAAATATTTCTGTGTTGTTAATTGTTGCGTAATAATCATCATAAGATAAATTAACTACTTCAGGCATTAAAAGTTCCTGTCTAATAATTCCTTTGTTGTTGTATTGATTTAAAAATTTCTCGTAATTTATTCTTTCATGTGCAGCATGCTGATCTATCATGTATAGTTCCGATTTTTCAATATTTTCGCAAATAATGTATGTGTTCATTAAAATCCCTATTATCGAAAGTTCTGGTATTTTGCTGTTTTTTTCATCTTCAATTTCTATGAAAGAATGCTGTATCTCTTCTACTTTTTCTGCTTGATAAAATGTTTCTTGTTTAATTGTTTTTTCATCTGCTGATTCTTCAATGATGTCATCAAATATATTGCCGGTTGTTTCTGTATTTAAATTAATTTCTTTAAAAGTAATATTTTCGTAATCCTCATTATTTGTAGCATTATCATACTTATCATCATACTTATTCGAGTTATATCTGTTTTTTTCGTAGGTATTGTTATTTTCAAATATTGAGAAAGTATTATTGCTTTTTTCTGATTTATTAGATAAACAATCTGGCACAATTGTCTCTTTTGTAATTTCTTTCATTATATTATTTGAATTTAAAGCCGAATATATTGCTTTTTTAACTTCATTTAGAACAATATCTTCATTTTGAAATCTAACTTCTGTTTTAGCAGGATGTACATTTACATCAACAAGAGAAGGATTTATTTCAATTTTTAAAAAGCAGGCTGGGTACTTGTTTTTTGGAAGAAGCGTGTTGTATGCAGCTTCTATGAAATAGTTCATGCGTTTGTGTTTAATAAACCTGTCATTTACAAATATAATCTGCTGTTTGCGGTTTCCCCTATAATAATTCAAATTAGTTGTATAACCATTAATTTTAACAATATTGCTGCAATAATCAACTTTTAAAAGCGAGTTGTAAAGTTCTTTTTCATAAAGGCTTGAAATGGTATTTATAAAATCAGTTGTTTTAGGTGTTCTAAAAGCTATTGTATTGTTGGTTATATATTTAAATGATATATTTTGTTTGCTTAATGCTAATGAAACTACAATTTCATTTATATTGCTGCTTTCTGCTGTGTCGCTTTTTAAGAATTTTTTTCTCGCAGGCACATTATAAAAAAGTTCTGTTACGGTTATAGTAGTTCCTACGGGACATCCCACGTCTTCTTTAAGTTTAATTTCTCCGCCTTCTATGTGAATTTTTATGCCATAGGGATCATCATTTGTTCTTGTGATAACTTCCACACGGGCAACTGCTGCAATGCTAGCTAAAGCTTCACCACGAAAGCCAAGCGTAAAAAGGGAATTTAAGTCGTCTGATGTTTCTATTTTACTCGTGCAGTGCCTTTTAAAAGCATCTTCAACTTCATTTTTATTAATTCCTTTTCCATTATCGGTTATTCGAATTAAAATTTTCCCGCCATTTTTAATTTCAACAATTATTTCATCAGCATTTGCATCAATAGAATTTTCCACAAGTTCCTTTACTATTGACTTTGGGTTTTCGATAACTTCACCGGCAGCTATTTTATTTATAGTTTCATTATCTAACAAATGTATTTTAGCCATAATTTACCTTCTTTAAATGTGTCTTACCTTTTCTATTATGTCATTTAATAGTGTGAATGCTTTTAGTGGTGTTAAATTGTCTATGTCAATATTTTTTATATTTTCAGCTAATTCCTTATATTCCTTGTTCTTGCTTTTTTCAACTGGGTCTGTCTGGAACATGGAAACTTGGAAATTGTCAGTTACTCTGTCTCTTTTCTTTTTGGCAAATGGTTTGTTTATATCACTTTCGTCTAATTGATTTAAAATTTCCTTTGCCCTTACAACTACTTCATCAGGAAGTCCTGCCAAGTTTGCAACTTGAATTCCGTAACTTCTGTCTACGCTACCTTCTGCAATTTTTCGAAGAAATATTATTTTATCATCTGTTTCTTTAATTAATATTCTGTAATTCTTAACACTTTTTAACTTGCTTTCTAATTCTGAAAGTTCATGGTAATGCGTTGCAAACAATGTTTTAGCTTTTATTTTTTTTGTGATGTATTCTACAACACTCCATGCGATGCTTAAGCCGTCATATGTGCTGGTTCCCCTTCCAATTTCATCTAAAATTAAAAGACTGTTTTCTGTAGCGTTGTTTAAGATGTTGGAAACCTCACTCATTTCAACCATAAATGTACTTTGTCCCTGGGATAAATCATCTGAAGCTCCAACTCGGGTAAATATTTTATCCAATACACAAAGTTCAGCACTTTTTGCAGGAACAAAGCTTCCTATGTGCGCAAGAAGAGCTATTAGAGCAACCTGCCTCATATAAGTGGATTTACCTGCCATATTTGGTCCTGTAATAATTGACATGCGTTTTTCTTTATTGTCTATGAAAGTATCATTAGGAACAAACATTTCGTTTTTCATTATTTTTTCTATAACAGGATGTCTTCCGTCAACTATTTTTAAGTATCCCTTGTTGTTCATTTCAGGTCTTACATAGTTATTTTTTACTGAAGATACAGCCAAAGAATTCAGTGTGTCAATTACGGCAATGCTATATGCTGTTTCTTGAATTCTTATTACCTGGTCTTTAATATTCTGTCTGATTTCCAGGAACAACTCATATTCAAGTTTTATCAGCAGTTCATCGGCATTTAAAATTTTGGCTTCCATTTCCTTAAGTTCAGGTGTAACATATCTTTCACAGTTTGCCAAAGTCTGCTTTCTTATATAATAATCAGGAACATTTTTTAGATATGACTGTGTCACTTCAAGGTAGTAGCCAAAAACCTTTGTATAACCAATCTTTAAATTCTTAATGCCCGTCTCTTCTCTTTCTTTGTTTTGAAGTTCAGAAATCCAGTTCTTGCCATTTACAGTTATTTCCTTGATTTCATCAAGTTCATCATTATACCCGCTTTTTATTAAGCCTCCTTCTTTCACAGAAATTGGCGGCTCATCTACAATTGATTTGTCTATAAGTTCATAGATATCTCTTAAAGTGTCAAAACTTTCATAAATATCAGCAAACAATTTAGATGAAAGTTCGGATGTTTCAGATTTTAAATCAGGAAGACTTGATACGGACTGCTTCAATGCGTTTAAATCTCTTGCGTTGCAATTGCCGTAAACTATTCTGCTTATGAGCCTTTCAATATCATAAATGCTTTTTAAATATTCCTTTATGTTGTTGGAAACCATTACATTGTTGTAAAGTTCCTCAACTGCATCAAGTCTGTTGTTAATAAGATTTATATTTTTAAGAGGTTCTTCAATCCATTTTTTCAGCTGTCTCCCGCCCATGGCAGTCATTGTATAATCTAGCACATTATACAATGTACCTTGTCCTTTTTTGCCTCTAACAGTTTCAATGAGCTCAAGATTTTTCCTTGTGCTTGAATCCAGGTACAAATATTCTCCCACATTATAAAAATGTAGCTTGTTTATGTGTTCCAAAGATATTTTTTGAGTTTGATTCAAGTAATTTATCAGCATTCCCAGTGACATCACTGCATAATTGTTGTCTGAAAGTCCAAATGAATCCAATGAAACAACGTTGAAGTGCTTTAATATTATTTCTTTATATTCAGAATAGCTGAGCACTTCTGTGCAGGTGACCATTGAATCTATTGCATCATTGTCTGTAAGTTTATTGCTTATTATTTCTGATGGATTTATTTTAAATATTTCTTCTTTTAAGAAATCAAATTTCTTGCTGGTATTTATATTAAAATCATTCAGTGATATATTTTCTGTTACATACAAGTCACCTGTAGAAATATCTGCATAGGACATGCCAAAACCCTTGTCAATATAAGTACAGCATAAATAGTTATTACTTTTTTCATCTAGCATATTTTGGTCAATTATTGTGCCAGGTGTTATTACTCTTATAACATCACGCTTAACAATTCCTTTTGCGGCTGCTGGATCTTCAAGCTGTTCACATATTGCAACCTTGTGGCCATTTTCAATGAGTTTTGAAATATAATTATTAACTGCATGATAAGGAACGCCGCACATAGGTGCTCTTTCTTCTTGACCGCAGTCACGGCCTGTAAGGGCTATTTCTAATACCTTTGATGCTGTAATTGCATCGTCAAAAAACATTTCATAAAAATCCCCCAGCCTGTACAAAAGTATGCAATCTTTGTACTGATTCTTGATGTTGAAATACTGCTCCATCATAGGTGTATATTTAGCCATTGCAACTCCTTTTCCCACTTTTGTCTATCTATTATTCTATTTCGCCTTCCATGTGGAATGTTTTTACATTAGTTATTTTTACATTTACTATTTCGCCTATCAAATCTTCGCTTCCCTTGAAATGAACAAGTCTAAAATGTTCAGTTCTTCCCGTCAAAAATGTTTCACTTGTTTTGCTTACTGATTCAACTAAAACAGGATAAACTTTTCCAATGCACTGCTGGTTTTTATCTAAAACAATTGGGTACAGAACATCCAACAGCCTATCAAACCTTTCATGCTTTACTTCATCCGGTATTTGATTTTCCATCAAAGCAGCAGTTGTTCCCTCTCTAATAGAATAAAGGAAAGTAAATGCCGAATCATATTTAACCTTTTTTATTACGTCAATTGTTTCCTGGAAATCTTCTTCTGTCTCTCCCGGGAAACCTACAATTATATCTGTTGTAATAGCCACATCCGGTACTTCTTTTTTTAATTTATTAACTAATTCAAGATAATGTTCTTTTGTGTATTTACGGTTCATTCTTCTCAATACGTCACTGCTTCCTGACTGAACAGGCAAATGAACATGGTTGCATACTTTATCGCATTCTTTTATAACCCTGATTAAATCATCTGTTAAATCTTTAGGATGTGATGTCATAAAGCGTATTCGTTCAATACCGTCAATTTTATTCAGTTCATACAGAAGCTCTGCAAATGTAATTCCATTTTTCAAATTATTCCCGTAAGAATTTACATTTTGTCCTAAAAGTGTTACTTCTTTATAGCCATCTTCTGCCAAAGCTTTTACTTCATTGATAATATCTATTGGTTCTCTGCTTTTCTCTCTCCCTCTTACATAAGGCACTACACAATATGTGCAAAAATTATCGCAACCATAAGTAATATTTACAAGAGCCTTGTATTTAAACTTTCTTTGTTTAGGCATATCTTCATAAATAAGTTCAGTATTGTCAATAATATCAACACTTCTTTTCTTATTGATTTCCGCATTATAAATTAAACTTGGAAGTTCGTGAATTGTGTTTGTTCCAAATATAATATCAACAAAAGAAAAAGTTTTAAGAACCTTTTGTCTTATTTCTTCCTTTTGCATCATGCATCCGCAAACGGCAATTAACATATCAGGTTTTTTTCTTTTTAATCCTTTTACTTCTCCGAGTTTTCCGAAAAATTTAAGCTCTGCATTTTCTCGTATAAGACAAGTGTTAAATATAACTAGGTCAGCATTGTTTTCGTCGTCAGTCTCTTCGTATCCAATTGATGTGAGCATACCGGATATTTTTTCCGAATCGTGTTCATTCATTTGACATCCGTATGTTAAAATGTGATAAGTTTTTCTTTTTCAATTCATAATTAAAAATTGTTCATTATTGTTTTGTAACTCTATTATTTTGTTACTTTCAAGTTTTCCGTGTTTGTTTATGTAATCTATTTTTCTACTGCTCATATTTCTCCAACTTTCTATTTATATCCTGTTATTTCTTGAGTATTATATCATTTTATAATAATTTGTTCAATAAAAAAACTTTCTTAAAGTATTAAAAGAAAATATATTGTCAAAAATAAAAATAAATATTTAAATTTATATAAATTTGATGTAAAATACCATGAATAGAATAATTGTTATTTTTTAGAAAGGATATTAAATGAATAATATAGATATTATCAACAAAAGACGCATCTTTGGTATAATTTCACACCCTGATGCCGGAAAAACTACATTGACAGAAAAACTTTTATTGCACGGAGGTGCAATACGAGAAGCAGGTACAGTTAGAGCAAGAAAAAATTCTAAATTTGCGAAATCAGACTGGATGGAAATTGAAAAACAACGTGGTATATCTGTTACATCCTCAGTTATGCAATTTGAATACGATGATAAAGTAATATCCATAATGGATACACCAGGACATAATGACTTTGGTGAAGACACATATCGTATTTTGACTTCAGTTGACAGTGCAGTAATGGTAATAGATGCAGCAAAAGGTATAGAAGCACAAACTAAAAAGCTGTTTCAGGTTTGCAGCATGCGCGGTATTCCAATATTTACTTTTATTAATAAACTTGACAGAGAATCCATGGATCCACTTGAATCAATGCAGGAGCTTGAAGAAGTTTTAGGACTTCCTTCAGTTGCAGTAACTTGGCCAATTGGATGTGGAAAAGAATTTGAAGGAATTTTTGACAGACTTAGAAATACAATTTATTTGTTCAGAAAAAAGGAACAAATATACCTTGATGGCGAAGGCGTACATTCAAACAAACTAGATGGAGTATTAAATCCTATAAATTTAAAAAATTTGAGAAATGCTATGGAACTTCTTGATGGTGCCGGAAATGAATTTGATTTGGATTTAGTAAAACAAGGGAAACTTTCACCTGTATTTTTTGGTTCAGCTTTAGCTGATTTTGGAGTAACAGAATTTTTAGAACATTTTCTGCAAATGTCTCCTCCACCATCTGCAAGAAAAACTACAAAAGGAAATGTTAATCCAACAGATGAGGAATTTACAGGCTTTATTTTCAAGATTCAGGCAAACATGGATCCTAACCACAGAGACCGTCTTGCGTTTTTAAGAATTTGTTCCGGAACTTTTGTAAGAGGAATGAATGTTACATTGTCAAGAACAGGAAAGCAATTGAAATTAAGTCAGTCAACTCACTTAATGGCTAATGAGCGTGAAACTGTAGATACAGCATATGCGGGGGATGTTATAGGAATATATGATTCAGGCAATTTCCAAATTGGTGATACTTTAACTAATGGAAAAGATAAAATATTATTTGAACCTCTGCCTACATTTCCTCCTGAAATGTTTTGCCGAGTAAGCGCTAAAAATTCTCTTAAGGGAAAGAACTTTCAAAAAGGCGTTGAACAACTTGCTCAAGAAGGAGCAATACAGGTTTATAAAAATGAATACAATGAAGTTATATTAGGAGCTGTAGGTATTCTTCAATTTGAAGTGTTTGAATACCGTTTGGTGAATGAATACAATACTGACATTCGTATGGAAAACATAGATTTTACTGTTGCACGTTGGGTTAAAACTGACAATCCGGACAGCTTGAAAAAATATCAAAATACTCGTTGCATGCTTGTTTTTGATCATTATGAAAGACCGGTTCTTTTGTTTACAAATCAATATGCATTGAAGAGTTTCCAAGAGCGAAACGAAGATTTAGTATTGGTAGAAGCATTAGATGTATTAGATACATTAGATAATATTGCTGTTTAAAAAAATAAACCCGGATAATTTAATTTATCTGGGTTTTATAATGTTTTAAGAATTTTAAGCAAGCATATTTTTTTTAGTTTCTGTAAGCTTGTTGCTCCATTTTCCACATCTGTCGCCAAAATAACCTATTATATTATTGTTTTCAAAAATTTTTACTACTTCGCATTTATTTGCGCAACCTTCACATTCAAAACTTCGAGATATAATGCTTTTGTTTGCAATTTCAAATCCTCTGAAATTTGAAATTCCTGTTTTTTTAACAGTTGATTTTGCAATTATGGCGGCACCAATTGCTCCCATCATGCTGAAATGTTCAGGAACAAATATTTCAAAACCAAGGACATTTTCAAAAGCAGCTTTCATTCCAATATTTGCAGCAACGCCACCTTGAAATAAAACTTTTGGTAGTATTTGTTTACCTTTTCCAATATTGTTTAAATAATTTCTCACCAAAGCATCACACAACCCTCTTATTATTTCAGATTTATTGTATCCAAGCTGCTGCTTATGAATCATGTCAGATTCTGCAAATACCGCGCATCTACCAGCAATTCTTACCGATGAAGTTGCTCTTAAAGCATAATCTCCAAATTCTTCTATGGGAATATCAAGTCTTTCAGCTTGCCTGTCTAAAAACGATCCAGTTCCTGCAGCACATACTGTATTCATGGCAAAATCAGATACGATGCCATTGTTTAATAGAATTATTTTTGAATCCTGTCCGCCTATTTCTATAATAGTTTTAACATTTTTGTCAATTTCTAAAGCAGCTGTTGCGTGGGCAGTTATTTCATTTTTAGCAGAGTCAGCTCCGATAATTGCAGAAGCAATCATCCTCCCGCTTCCTGTTGTGCCAACGGCAGCAATTTGTGATTTTTCATATTTCTCTTTTAAAACTTTGAACCCTTCTTGTATGGCATTAATGGGATTTCCTTTTGTTCTTAAGTAAATTTTTTCAACTACATTCATGTTTTTATCCAACAATACAAGGTCTGTACTCACAGAGCCTACATCAACACCCAGATAATACATTATCCCGCCTCCTTTCAAGCAAATCTATAAAAGCTTCTATTCTTGTAATGTAACCAGCTTCACCTGTCATATCATCAACTACAAGTGACATTATTGGAAAGTCATTGTCTTTTGAAATAGTAGGAAGTATTGATTTTGATACAATTTCAGGCATGCATCCCATAGGGAAAATTTGTATTGCACCATCAAAACCTTCTTTACATGCTGTAACAGCTTCCCCTACACATTCCAATGCATGACCTCCAATTTCAATGGACAAATATGGTTTAGCATTTCTTTTAATATTGAGGGAATTTAATTTAAATGGGCTAAGAATTGTATTTTTAACCCACCAGCTTGGAGTGAGTCCTCTTTTTGTGGAAACTCCATAATCCATGAGTTTATCTTCTATGTAAAAATTAGAGTATGGTTCAATAACTGTGTAAATTTCTCCTATTATTGCTATTTTTAATGGGTTTTTGTTTATGTCAACGGCTATATGGTTTATTTTTTCTTTATAGTGTTTTAACAGATGAATCATTTCTTCAGAACTTAAGCATTTCATTGCCTCATTCTTGCAATCATTCAGTATGCTTTTACATTCTCCTTTGTTTCTTTCAAAGCCTGCATAAAAATGAGATAATTCTTCTATTTTGTCAATTAACTTCATTGCTAAAAGAGCATCATAAAGTGCTTTGAATTTTTCAAGAGTAGTCTTAGTGCTATTTGAAGAAATTTTTGTAATTCTTTTGATTAATTCTTCTATTCCAATATCTTTTGGATAGTCCAGCACAATGAAATTTAAATCATACCCCATACTTTTCAATAAATTCATTTGAAGCTCACAATATTCTCCAAATCGGCAAGGGCCGCAGCTACCGGGAATAATTATTGTGTCAGCTCCCTGCTCTATAGCTTGAATATAATTTCCAATCATTATTTTAAAAGGAAGACATATTTCTTCGGGTGAATATAAGGAACCTATATCTAAGGAGGTTTTATTGTTTTTTTGAGGAATAACATAATCTATACCTAGACCGTCTAAAAGAGTTTTAACCCCTATATATACATTACCCATGTGTGGGAATGTCGCTTTCATTGCACACCCTCCTTTCAAGCATATCTGCAAAAGCTTCAATTCTTGTATCAATTCCTGCCTCGCCTGTATGCTCATCAACTTTCAATATTAATAATGGGAAATTTCCTATATTACTTTTTATAAGTTCTATTATTACAGAATCCGTTCCACAGTTAAAAGATGAAACATAAATTATTCCATCAACTTTTCTTTCTTTTACAGCATTTGCAGCAAATCCGTAATTTTCTCTTGCAAATGTCCAAAATGGTTTTTTGTACAATTCTTCAATTTGTAAATCAATTATTAAATTATTAGTGAATTCCATCGTTTCAACACCTATTCCCAAATTGTTCAGTTTTTTTACTAAATTCATATTAATGAAATTATCATAAATGTTGTACGAATGACCTACCAAAGCAATTTTCATGTCAAAACCTTCGTCCAGAATTCCGGTATGATACTTTTCTTGTGCGTTTAATGCTTTGATAAATGCGCTTTTAATTTTAAAGTTGTTGCTGGTTACTTTTTTTCCTGCAGTTTTAGCCCATTTATACAAACTTTTTTTCGAAGTTGCATAAATAGGCTCGGTAATTGATATTGGCATATTTTCAATTGAGTTAATTACCATTTCAGGTAGTCCACAAAATTTAGGACAAATAAATTCATTTTTTCTTAATTGCATTACTCTTGGTATTACAATAACATCACACTTATCTTTTATTGATGCGACATGTCCATGAAATATTTTAACAGGAAGACATGCTTCATCAACACAATATTTAACTCCTTCATCTAGAATATCTTTGTTTGTATCTGCTGAAGTAATGATTTCAGCTCCAAGTTCACCAAAAAACGTAATTAAAAAGGGATGGTACTTATTATATAACAGCCCTTTTGGAATTCCTACCTTCATATTATCCTCCATAATAAAAAAATATCACAAATTCTATTATTTCCATAATTTGTGATATTATTCTAAATTATTATTTAGCTAACCTAATAATTAAAAAACAGAGGGATCTTGCTATGATATGATATTTAATTATTTATTGTCTAATAAAGCTAAGTATCCATAATTATACTATTGCAATTAAGGTTTGTCCCCACAATTTAATAATAAATCATACGTCATAATTATATCTATTATTACCATATTTTGCAACGTATAAAGGATAATTATTGTAGACTATAGATAATTTGGAATTTTTTTCTATACACCAGTTGGTATCTAACAATAAAAAATAGAGACTATCAAAATAGAAAATAATTCTAAAATGATAGCCTCTATATAAATAATTGTTTATTTTTCCTACATTATCATATAAAAAACCATATCAGTTACTATTGCACCTATTACTACTAACATAATGGGCATCTTTAACAAGCTCAATATAACTGCCACAAAAGCACCAACAATCCCAATCGCCATATTTCCTTCATCTACTGACAAAACTCCTGGAAAAATCAATGCTGCCATTGCTGTATAAGGAATTAAGCTTAAAAACTTTTCCGTTTTTTTATTAAATCTTATCTTTTCAACCAGCACTGCGGGCAGCATTCGAGGTATATATGTTACAATTCCCATCCCAATGATTAAAATAAGTATCCTCATTCTACGCACCCCTTTCCTTGTCTTTTATAATGAACATCCCTAAGCATGCGCCTGTCAATATAGAAAGTATAAGTGCCGTGCTGGACGAAAAAAATATTCCAAAAATACTGTTAATAATTCCAGTAATAATCACGACAAAAAATAACTGCATATTTTTTCGAATATTAGGTATCAATATAGCTATAAATGAAGCATAAAAAGCTATTCCAAGGCTTTTAGATATGGTATCAGGCAAGACACTCAGTGCAATACAGCCAATCGCTGTGGATACTATCCATGAAATACCAAGAGATGTATTTATTCCGAATAAAAATTTATCGTCATCCTCGCCTTCTTCACTCATGGAAAACAAGGCAAAAGACTCATCACACAATACATAAGCCAACGCCATTTTTTTCAGCAGTCCTTTTTCTTTTAATCTGTTCATCACATATGTACTCATTATTAAATGCCTAAGGTTAATTAAAAAAGTAGCAAATATAATTGCCGGAACTGATGCTCCCTGAACAAGCATACCTACAGACATAATCTGACTTGCCCCTGCAAATACGATAATTGACATCAGTATTGCCTGCCACGATTCTAATCCTCCCTGCCTTGCTATAATGCCAAAAGAAATTCCAATCGGTATGACTCCCATGCATATGGGTAATCCGGTTTTCACTCCAGAAATAAATCGTTTCATGCTACAAACATCCCCTCTATTTTATAAATAAATAAATCTATTTTACTACACAAAAATTCACAATGCAATTTATATTTGCTTGACGCTTGATAATAAATATTCTTCTAGAGGGGGGTTTAGCTTTTGCTTTTTTTATTTTCATACATTAACAAATCTATATATTTCTGAAATTCTTCCATTTATAATTCTTGCACAAATTTTTAGTTTCTAGAATATTTCTCATAAAAAAAACTCCATACTTCTGTTTTCTCAAGTATAAAGGTCAATTATAAGTATTTTATAAGGATAACCTGCTGATAATTCACAATTATTTTCAATATATCCATTTATATTTTACAATAAAAAAAAGAGACTAATCAAAAAAGAAAGTAATTCTAAAATGATAGTCTCTATAGCTTTGCTTCAGATTCTGAAACAATATTTATTTTTTTTCCAATGTTTCTTCTTTCAATTTAAATGTATCCACCAAGCTTTTAAGCATTTGAGCTTGTCCTGAAAGTTCTTCACTGGCGCTAGCACTTTCTTCTGCAGTAGCAGAGTTTGTTTGTACGACAGAAGATATTTGGTCTACGCCTACATTAATTTGATCAATTGCACTCGATTGTTCTTCTGAAACCTGTGCTATCATCTGCACCTTATCACTTACTATTCTTACTTTTGTTACAACTGCTTCAAGTGAAGTTGCAGTTTCATCTGCCAAAATTCTGCCATTTTCAATAGCAATAATGGAATTTTCAATAAGTGAAGTTGTATTTTGGGCTGCCTGTGAGCATTTGCCTGCAAGATTACGAACTTCGTCTGCTACCACTGCAAATCCTTTACCTGCAGCACCTGCACGAGCAGCTTCTACTGCGGCATTTAACGCAAGTATATTGGTTTGGAATGCAATGTCATCAATAGTTTTGATAATTTTATTAATTTCGTTTGATGTATTAGTAATTTCCGTCATCGCTACCTTTAACTCTTGCATATGTTGATTGCTTTCTATAACACTCTTGCCAGCTTCACTTGAAAGGTCACTTGCTTCAACTGCATTATTTGCATTCTCTTTAATCTTGTCTGCGATTTCAGTAATAGTTGCAGATAACTCTTCTATGGAGCTTGCTTGCTCCGTGGCGCCTTGAGATAGTGACTGGGATGCGGATGAAACTTGTTCTGCTCCTGAAGACACTTGCTCCGACGATATATTAATTTCGCCAATGGTCTCACTTAAACCTGTGCTTATTTTATCTAAAGATAGTAATAAAGGTTTAAAATCACCTACATATTTATTGCTATAGGCACTTTCTATATTAAAGTTTCCTTTTGTCATTTCTTGTAATAATATTGTGATATCTTGGATGATTAAACTAAGATTTTGTGACATTAGTTCAAATGATTTTGATAATAAGCCGATCTCATCATTTGCATTAGCCTTATCTTGATAATCAAACCTACCATTAACAATGTCATTTGATGCATCAACGATACTTCCAAGAGGATTTAATATTCTTTTTACAATAATATATAAAGATATACAAATAATACATATAAAGAAAAAGGCTAAAACAATTTGCATATAAACAGTATTTTTTACAGCTTTTGTCATCTCTTTTTCTGAAATAGAAACTTTTGACCACCAAATTTGGTTACCAGCCTGGATAGGACTAAAAAACTCATAAATCATACCAGAATCAATCATAAACGGTTCTGATGCTTCAAACTTATCTTTGGTTGACGCGTCCAACTCTGAACCGATAGTTTCTATCCCCGCCATATCATAAATCTTAATACCATTATCACTATATATAGAAAATTGCATAGAATCATAATCAGCTGTAGCCGATTTGTTTATTGCTTCAAAAATATTAATATTAATATCACCTGTAACTACACCAATTGATTTTCCGTCTTTAATAATAGGGTAACAGGCCGTAATCATGTTAATCCCTTGATCTTCATAAACTTCTGTCATATAGAGATTTTGGGTATCTTTTGCTATACTATAATAGCTTTCATTAGCATAATTTTCGTAATTTCCATATGTTTGAGTTGTATTATTCTGAACGTCATTTGCGGATAAATATAATGTGTAATCTTTAATTGCATTATCAAAAGCATTTGGCTCGAAAAATAATCCCATCCCTACAATTTCAGGACTAGATTTCATATTGGAATGTATGCTTTCAATTGCATAACTTTCAATGTCGCCTGCATTTTGTGATATCAACGTATTAAAAACTTTGCTTGGTACAGCTTTATCGATTGTATCGATACTAAAAAGTGCGTCACCTATGTAGTTACCCAAAAGTTTTGTGGCTTTAGCTGATGTAGATAAGACTCCTTGTGCAATTTCAGCATTATTTTTAGCCACCTGCATCATCTGCGCTTCAAGGGAACGGGATAGTTGTTTAGAGGACATAAAAGTACTAACACTTACCAACAAAGTTAAACCCATTATTAAAATTATTGCAATAGATAAGGTTACTTTTGTTGTTATTCTTACATCTCTATATTTCTTCATAATATTTCTCCTATAACTACTTTTTTAAATGTTCTAAACATATATTGAATTGTTTTTATATTTATAATTGATATAACCTAATGCTATAATAAAGAATATTAGCAAGGGATAAATCAAATGCTCCTGAATAAATTCGGCGTTATCTTAAGTATATTTATTTTATCTGTAAAAATTTATTATTATATTACATTCTATTGTCGGCATCAAATGCTAATTTAGAACGTTCGCATTCATCAGGCCTCATTGTAATTTGATAACAAAACGAACTT